>CADBRM010000091.1 GCA_902797085.1 uncultured Methanobacteriaceae archaeon | reverse complement strand
TGTCTGTGATAATACTTTTCGTTTTTGAAGATGAATCCGGTAAATGTTCCGATTATATGATTTGGTTGTGGCTTGAAATTGTTGTGATGGCTGTCTTTATTAACGTATGATACTTGTTTTATTAACTTTCATATTTTTTAAGCATCTTTTGTAATACTTTTGATAAGCTTATATATTACTTGTTACATAATTATCTTTAATAATAATTATATTAAATGTAATACTAATTGTTATTGATTATTGTGATGTGATAATATGAATATTCGTATAATTGAATTGCAACCAGAATTATTGGAAAAATATCATGTTAAAGACTTCCTATTCCAAATGATTAAATCATCTTATGGTTTAGATTATGTTCCAGAATTTCATTATGATGTTATGAATATAGAAAAGTATTATCTGATTCCTGAAAGAAGTAATTTTTTTATAGCAGTCGATGAAGATAAAGATAGGTTAGTTGGTACTTCTGCTATAAGGGGATATGATAAGGATTATCACATTGAAAACAGGGATTATAATATTGATAAAACCGCCAGTATATATAGGATGTTTGTGGATGAAGATTATAGAAGAAGCAAAATAGCTTCCAGATTATTGTTGAATATTGAAAGTTTTTGTAGAGAAAAAAATTATTCTGAAATTTATCTGCACACACAAAAGTATAGTACCGGTGCTTTACCGTTCTGGTTGAAAAACAATTATAAAATTACTAAGGATCTGCATAATGAACGGGGAACGGTTCATATGGAAAAGATTTTAATATCAGTTGCTAAATAAACAGACATGTAGTGGATTATTATTGGGAAGAGTTATTCTTCTCATAATCATTCATTTAGGATTGTTTGGGTATCATTTCTATTTTTTACTGTCAATTTACTGTCGGATTTATATTTTGATTACTTTTGTATTGTTTTTATTATATTTTTTTTTCAATATGGCGGATTTTTTGTTGATTTGTAATACTTTTTTTTGTGGTTGATTGTTATATCTTCCAGTATTTTTTTTGGATAATTATTATTTGTATTAATTTTTTTATATTTTTTATTATTGTTTGTTATTAATTGGATGATTTTGTTTTTATTGTAAAAAATTTTATTTCATTCACAATGTTATATGCTTATTTAACAATGTTAATAGACCATTTTCAGGTCTTTTTTGGACTTTAGCTTTCACTAAATTAAGAAAATTATAAATAGGTATTACTATAATAGTATGTCAGTGACTTAATAAATAATTAAATATTATTAATAAGGTATTACTATCATTATGTTATAAAGTCACTGATTATACAAAATAATCCCTTCATTGGAGGTATTTAAATAAACAAAAAGTATACATTAGGGATATTTTTAATACTGGTATTCCTAATGGTAGGGGCGGTTTCAGCAGCAGAAACTACTGACAACTCCACTATAGAAACTGCGGTGTCAGATTCTATGGATACTAATGAAGTAGTAACAGTTACTGCTCAATCAGATGATACTGTAAACTATGTCGAAAGTACAGTAAATGTTGGAGTTCATTTGGAAGACAATGATACGGTAATCAACCCTACTATAACGGTAAATAATAAAAAAGAAAAAGTAAATTCAACTAAAACTTATGATGAGAATTTAGACTTTTATTATGTTGACGCAATCCATAACAGTGAAGATACAGAATTAAACGTAACAGTATCCGCACCGGGATATATTAGTCAATCACAAATTTTCTACACAAATACTACAAAAAGTTTAAGATTCGATTTATCACAAACTGATAGTTATAAATTAGGTAGAGAAATGGCCATTAAGGCAGATTCTTTATTGAATTTCTCGAAAGCGGATGATGTTTTAGTTATAACAACTGCAGGTACTCCAAAATATAACGGTTCAACATCAGAAGATGTAATGGAAGCAATTACCAATTATGCTGATGGAATCGTTTCATGGGGTAGAGGTAATATTTTAATGTTACGTCAAACTGCAGTAGATCCAATAGACACATGTTTTGTTGTTAGAAACGGAAAATCTTTAACGGCTATGGTATTCCGTAATGCTTCTACAGATTATTCCTATTTGGGAACAATCTCTGAAGATATGAGTAAAGAAGAATGGAATGCATACTATAAAGCTGTTGGTAAAGATGATGCATTTTCCTTTGCCAGTTTGGCAAATGGATGGGCAGCTGATGTTTCTTATTTAGTACTACAAGAAGCAGCTTTCCACGGACACATTTGTGAAGGAACTCTTGGTGGATACACCATTGCACAGGCATTGATGCAGTACTATCCTCCTAAAAAAGAGACTGGAGTAACTGTAGGAGTAGTTGGAGATATTACTTCTTATAAAGTATTGGGTGTTCCTGGAGATTCAGCAAGTGATGCTGTACTGTTCTTCTTAGAT
>CADBRM010000090.1 GCA_902797085.1 uncultured Methanobacteriaceae archaeon | reverse complement strand
TATTTCTGATGTAAATAAAGAGTTAATTTTGACATATAATGTTATAAAATATGATCATACTTCTTTAATAGATAAGTTAAGTATATTAGAAGAAGAATATTTGAAACTTAATTCACTAGATAGAAAAGAATTCTTTTTAAATATTCGATCTAACTTTAATAATGATTTAAAATCATTTGATTTTGAAAATTATGGTCAAAATAATATTACCCGAGCATCTTACACTATATTTATGAATAAAACTTGTTTTAATGGTTTGTTTAGATTAAATAAAAAGGGAGAATTCAATGTTCCTCATGGAAGATATAAAAATCCATTGATATGTGATAAAGAGAATATAACAAATGTTCATTATTTGCTAAAAAATGTTGAAATCAGGAATGATTCATATTTAGCATCTGAAGAATATATTGATAATAAATCTTTAGTCTACTTGGATCCACCATACAGACCGTTATCAAAAACATCTAATTTTACTAGTTATTCTAGTAATGATTTTAATGATGAAGATCAAATTGAATTATCTAATTATTATAAAAGAATATCGAATAAAGGTGCTTTAGCTATTTTAAGCAATAGTGATCCACATAATACTGATAAAAATGATAATTTCTTTGATGAATTATATAAAGAGTTTACCATTGATAGGATAGAGGCAAAAAGAAGTATTAATTCTAAAGGAGATAAAAGAGGTTCTATTACAGAACTATTAATTAGGAACTATTAGGTGTTTGTTATGGTGTTATATGAGAATCTGGGCTATAATACTTTTGAAGAATATGAAACTGATTTTATGGACAGTTTATTGATTACTAACCATAATTTTAATTTTTTCGTTAATTGGGATAAAATATATACAAAACTAAGAGAAAATTTAACTGAAATTAGCATTTTAAATAGTCTAAATAAGGTTTCAAAAGATGAATTAGAGACCGAATTTAGGAGGATAATTACTTACTATCCGGAAGTAGTACCTATATTACCCTCTATTTTAGCTATACGTTATGAAAATAATAAAAATTACATAGTTGAAATATTTGATGGCGAATTTAAAGAATATGCATTTAATGAGGATACATATAATGTAGAAGATATTGTGTATTTTTCTAAAAAAACAGGTTTATTAAATTTATTTAATAAAATTTCAGATTTATATACTTATTTATTGGGAACTGAAGTTGGTTTGGATACAAATGGTAGAAAAAATAGAAGTGGTACGGCTTATGAACAATTATTGGAAGAATTATTGAAATCAGAACTAGATATTTATGAAGATTATTCTTTTGAAAGTCAAGATTATGTAAATTATATTAATAGAAATAAAAGAGCTGATTTTATTATTTCATATAAAGGTGAACAAAAAGTTATCCTTGAATGTAATTTTTATAATTCAACGGGAAGTAAACCTATAGAAGTAGCTAATGCATATGTAGATCTTCAAAATCAATTGTCAAAGGAAGATCTTATTTTTATTTGGGTAACTGATGGTCAAGGATGGAAACGTATGCAAAATGCATTATTAACAGTTAGTCCAAATATTGATTATCTATTGAATTATAAATTACTTAAAAAGCATTTGAAAGATATATTGGAAATTTAATTATTATTGTTAATTCATCTTTTATATTTTTAAGGGTATATTTTCTTTATGTATGATAATGAATATTTTATAAAGTTTTCTAAAGATAGAAATTTAAAAAAAAGTACTTGTGAAGGATATATAGTTGCTCTAAGACATTTTTGTAATTTTCAGAATATGTCTATCAATGAATTGTTATTAGAAGCTAATGCAGATGAAAATAATAATTTTCTTTTGAAGGATAGAAATATTAAAAATCGTTTATTATCATTTCGAAATTATTTAATTGAGAAAGATATGTCTGAAAATACTATTAAAACTTATTTAACTAAGATAAAAACTTTTTATAAACATTTTGAAATAGAGTTACCCCTATTACCTAATGTAAAATATGAACATAGTTATCAACTTAATTATTCAGATTTACCAACTAAAGAAGATATTTCTAAGGTACTAGAAATTGTCCCTTTGGATTTAAAAGCTATTATATTATTCATGTCTTCTTCTGGAACAGCTAAAGCAGAAACTTTGTCTTTAACAGTTGGTGATTTTATTAAAGGTTGTGATGAATATTATAGTTCTAAAAATTTATTCAATATATTAAATGAATTATCTAAAAGAAATGATATTGTTCCAACTATTTATTTAAAGAGGCTAAAAACAGATAAATATTATTATACTTTTTGTTCTCCAGAAGCTAGTTCTTGTATAATTAAGTATTTGAAAATTAGAGATTATTTGAATTATGAAGATAAATTATTTCAACTAAGTAATGCTTCTTTGTTAAATAGATTTCAAAAGATAAATGATTTTATGAATTGGGGACGAAAAGGCAAATATAGATTTTTCAGAACACACAGTTTAAGAAAATACCATGCATCAAATATAGGGTTACCTGCAGAATATGTGGATAGTTTACAAGGAAGACAGAAGAATGTAATTCATGATGCTTATATTAAAACTAATCCTAAGAAGCTTAAAGAAGTATATATAAAAAATATGAGGAATGTGATGATTTATTCCAATGATAATTTTAAAAATGAAGATGACACTGAGGAAATAAAAATTACTATAAATATTTTCATGTCTGATCTTCAAATAACTTTATAGTAAAAAAGTTTTGAAAGTATTTTATACTTTCACTTTTTCATGTTTTTGTTGTTTTTTCATCATTACTGGTTCTATGTTGATGTTTACTTGTTTTAGGTATTCATTTGTGTATCTGTTTATGCATTCTGTTATTATTAGTTCTGTCGGCAGTCCTGTTTGTCTTGATTTGTCTTCGAAGAATTCTCTTGTGAGCGGTTTTACTGTATTTTTTTGTCCGTTGTTCTGTTCTATTCTGTCTTGTCTTGGTTTTAGGACATTTGTGTATATTTCTTCCAGTACCTGGTTTACTCTTGTTTGGTATATGTCCTGGTGAAGGTATTCTATTGATGTTTGGTTGTATTCTGTCTGGTACAGTAGGTCGTTTAGCATTTTCCTGTTTTCTTTTTCTAGTTTGTCTATTCTGTTGTTGAAGTTTGTTTTCAGGTTTCGTATTTTTTCTTCACATTTTTGTTCTATTTCGTGTCTGATTGTCTGTTCTATCTTTGTGGTGTTGTCTATCATGAGTATTCCGAGTTCGAATAGGTCTGTGTATGTGTATCCTCTTTCGAGCATCAGGTCGTTTGCCTTTTGTTTTGTGTATTCATCTGTTTTTATTGTTATGTTTTCTGTTTTTTCCAGTCTGTTCATTGGTGTTTCCTTCTTTTTGTTTAGAGGTAGTTTGAGGGTGGTGTTTTGTTCTACCTCTACATTAATTAATACTTATTTTTTTTTGACTTCGGGAGTCAATTATTTTATTTGTCTGAAGGTTACAATTTGGCTTAAAATTATTTTATTCTGTGGTCTATTTTTTCGTCGTATATTATTGTGTAGTACTTGTTTTGTATGTTGGAGAGTTCCTTGGTGTATTGTGTGTTTCTTTTGTCATATTCTTCCATGTCTATGTCTTGTTTCAGGTATTCGTTTTTTGTTGTCAATATCTTTTGGAGTATTTTGAGTGGTTTGATTGTGAATGTTATTATCTTTTTTATTCTCTTTGTGTCTGTTTTGCTGTTTGTGTCTAATGATTTTATCAGGTCTGATTCTATTACAAGGAATAGATCGACTATCATTGATTCTACTGTTATGTAGTTGTAGAATGTGTCTTTGTAGTCCTCGTTTTTTGTTATGTAAGAGGATAGTTGTGGGAAGTATTGTGTTCTGGAGTAGTTTATTATTCCGTATGTGTTGATGTTGTCACTGAATTTTTTTTCTTCTTCGAAATTAGTGTTTAGTGTGTTTTCCAGGTATTTTATGATGTTGTTTAGTGTTTCTATTTGTTGTGTTTTTATTTTTTCTTCTTTTTGCATGTTATTGTTTTTATTGTTATACTTTTATTAAGATATTGTTGTTGTGTAATTTGTGCTAGAAATAGTTGGGGGGTTTATGGTTGGGGGTTTGATTTTTTTGTGCTGTTTTTTATTATTTTTTTATTGAGTTCAGCATTGCAATGTCGTCTTCTATTGAGTCCACACTTGTTTTTATTGCATCTACTAGTTTTTTGTCAACGTTCAGTCGTTCCAGAAGGTCTATGTATGATAGTAATTCTCTTATATCGTATTCTATCAGCTTTTGGTACATGTATATTTTCGCTTCTTTTGACTCGTATTTTGATTGGAATTGCTCGAGTTCCTCGTCTATTCTTTCGATTTCTGATAGGCAAAATTCTAGTTCAAAATTGAGATTGTTGTTTTCGGGCTGTTCCAGTAGTAATTCCCTTATTGTTGTCACTCTGTTGTTGAGGTTTTCTCTTACTTCTATCAGTTCATCTCCTTCTGCATAGAAGTGTTTAAATCTTGCCTTATCTATTTGTATTTGATCTATCAGTTTATGTACTTTGTACAGTTCTATCATGTCGGGGTTTGTTACGTCCATAGAGAATGTTTTGTTAATTCTTATATTTATTTTTTTTAAAAAGTGGTGAAACTGAATTAATTATAATTCAGTTATTGTCTTTAATGTTATTGGTTTTAGTATTTTGAATTTTACTCCTATCGACTTCCAGAATCCGTCGATGTATCCCATTTTTTGTAGTTTGTTGAGGTATGGGGTTAGTTCTTCTTTCCATACCTGTAATTTCTTGAATTTTCTGCTTGTGATTGTTGTTCCCACTTCCTGGTTTACGAGTATGCTTCTTAATACTGATTTTGTAATGTCTAATACCATAATTATCATGTCTCCATTTAATTTTATATTTTATTTACCTTAGGTAATAATAAATATAGCTCTTTTACTATATAAAGGTTACTAAAGTAATACATTTTTTAACGGCTGATTCGTGATTAACGTACTCCTGAAAAATATAAGTATGCATGCAAACTGACTAAATTTAACTCGGGAACTTATTTGTCATTGATCCTCTTTCGTGCTTTATGTAGTAATTTCCAAACTATTAATCAATCCAGAAAATTATTAAATAAATTAAGATAATATTTATTAACCACGAACAGTATATTTATTAGTAATAACAATTTATCAATACATTTTAAGAGGTGTTTCATTGAAAAAAGAACATATACCCTTAATTGCGTTAATCATTACAGTAATAGCGGGTTCATTTTTATTTTTAATAAGTGATACTTCAGGATTAGGTTTCACTGACATGAAACTTGAAAATACGGATGCTGAAAATCCTAACCTGCACGAGTTTAGTTACATACTACGTTCAGGCAGACAATTTGAATTGCTGGATATAGAATATTCACTCTACACGGAGGATAATCAGTTACTTGGTAGAAACAGGACGATAATAAAAAACATAACCGATGGAAGTTATCCTCAGACAGTCAACATTACATCAAATGCTACCGGTGACAATAACAATCTAAAACCCACCAAGGTTCAGGTGGTTGTATTTGGCGAAATGGTAGATGAAGATTTCAAGAATGCCAACGGAACCTATTCGGAGAATATATTAACAAACAGGACAATAAATTTTAACTAAGCTCCCCTATCCTTTTTTTTATTTTATTACTGAATATTCTTTATTTCATGGAATCGTTTCATGAAATACAATATTTTTTGCTTTGAAATTAACCTATAAAAACATGCAGTCTATTTTCTTTAATGTTGTCCAGTTTTAGGATAAGATTAATATATAAAAAAAGTTTATATGAGGGGGATAATTGAGTATACGCTAATTAGAACTATAACAGTCAAAATTACAATAGCTCCCAAGGGTACTTTCTTCCATGCCAGTCCGGCAGCTACAACAGCACCGATTAATCCTATGTACCATAACTGATTGTCTACAGTCAGTACTCCCGGAACAATAAGTGCGGTCAGTGCCGTGTATGGCAGCAGGTTAAGGAATTTTTCAGTCTTTTTGCCGAAGTTGATCTTGCCTACGAATATTGCCGGTATTAAACGTGGAATGAATGTTACCAGTGCACAGCCCAGTATCATTATGTCTGCCTGATTCATGCCGTTTCCTCCTCTTCAACGTTTGACACGTATTTGTCGTCAACAAGGTAAACCCCTATCAGTGCTCCAATAATGGTTGAGGTTATTATTGACCAGTTACCTATCAGCAGCTGCAGTATTATGTTAATTATCCCTGTAATAGCCACAAGCAACGTAATCTGTCTGCTTTTCTTTATTGACGGAATTAATATTGCAACAAAAAGTGCATAGAGTGAGATGTTGAAGCTGTTTGTTACAATTACAGGTAAGAGATCCAGTACGGTTACACCAATTACTGCACCAAAAATCCATGACAGCCAGGATGTGAATGATATGCCAGAATAGGTCCATATGGATGATTCTTCCATCAATGAAAATAATGCAAACGATTCATCTGTAACTATATGTGCTGTTAGTATGTTTTTGAGTAATGATGATTTCGTCACCTTGTTGTATACGCATATGTTCATCACCAGGTATCTTAGGTTTACTACAAAGTTTGTTAATATTATTGCTAGTGCAGTTGCATTATTCAGTAGCATGCTGACTGCAATTATTTCTCCTGCACCTGCATATACAAATATCGAGAAAAGTACAGTTTGTAGTGGAGTTAAACCTGCTTTGATTGCCAATGCCGCATAGCCGATACCCATTGGTATGTAACCTAAAGTAATGGGTATAGCACTTTTGATACCAAAAAACAGTTCATCTTTATTGCTGGAAATATTATCAACTCCTCTACAAAAAATAATACATGTAGAAATGTTAAGTTTAAATAAATTGGTAGAAAATTGATGAGATAATTAAAAAGTAAGTTGGGGGTCAGAATAATATAATTTGTCTTGTACTTATGCTGTTTGTTCAATAGCATCTACAGGACATGCTTGTGCACATAATCCGCATCCTACACATTCAGCTGCGTTGATTACGTAAGGAGTACCTTCTGCGATACAATCTTTAGGACATGCTTGAGCACATAATCCGCATCCTGCACAATTATCTTTAATTACGTATGGGTTTGCCATATTTAATCACCTATTTATTTTATATAATTATTTATGTTTTCACCTTATTTAAATGTCTGTTATTTTAGGTTTAACTAAAGATTTTTAAATGATTTTTACTATTATGATTATTAAAAAGGGGATATAACAATTTTTTATTTTTTATTAGAACCCGTATTAACATTTTTCTAGTTAAAATAATCCATATAAATGATTTAAAAAATATTTTTTATGGAATGGTATCTGAAAAAATTATTTAGCAGATATTAATTGGATTTTTTTCCCTATCCTTTCTTTAAAATAAACATGAATGCAAAAAAATAATTTAACCAAAGATAATTCATAATTAAAATATAATATCTGAAATAATTATCTAAAAAAAAATAAAAAGAGAAGTTTAACTGATTTTGCGTGGAATGGCAGTTTGAGTTCCTTTATGGGTGGCAATATCGCATTCATATTGATAGATATGACCATTGTATGTTATTTGAATATAACAGTAATCAGGATACTTGGGCATTGGGGTGTAGTCAGTGATAACCACATTGCCGTCACTATCTACTGTTAAAGGAGTTTCAACAGACATGTCACTTTGTTGAACATTATCCCTGGAGTATAATGTCAATACATTTATTGTTTTACCAGCATGTTCCTTACCTACATTAACCGTAGCAGTTTCTCCGGTATTTGGATTGCCGTCAGAATAGAATGTGACAGAATTTACAGTGATCTCATCACTGCTTTTAATATTGTTGCCCTGACTATTTCCTTCATTATTTATATTAATGAAACTATTTCCGTTATTGTTTAAATTAAGGTAAATGAATGTTCCGGAGATAATTAATAGACAAAGAATTGCAGTAATACAAATAATAATTACATTTTTTTCTTCCATTTTTCATCGTCCATTTTTTTGATTGGTTGTTAATTAATTATCTCTATGATAAAATATTTATATTAGACTAATAATTCCAAATTAAAATATATGAATACAAATAGGATAGTCTTGAATTGATAATTAAACTACAAAGAAGAACCAAGTAAAAAATATATTATTGATGTTTATTTCAAATTACTCTTCTGGTATTGACAGATATTGATATGAAACATCTATACCTGTTAGAAATGTAAAAACTTATTACTTGGTTATGTAGTTATGAATTTTTGTAAAAATAGAGAATCATCTATTAATGCTAATATTGCTAATTATGTTTTAGTCGAATTGCATATTAACACTAATTTTCATAGTATTTTAGGCAAACATTTATATATGTATAATTACATAGCTATAAACAACAAATTATAGGAGATACTGATATTTATGGCAGAATTACCAATTGCACCAGTAAAAAGAATGATAAAAAATGCAGGTGCACCAAGAATTAGTGATGATGCAGCAGTAGAATTAGCAAACTCCCTTGAAGAATACGGAGAAGAAATTGCTGTACAAGCTGTAAAACTCGCTAAACACGCAGGTAGAAAAACTGTTACCGCTGAAGATATAAAATTAGCTTTATAATTCGGCAAAATGAAAAAAAATATAGTATGTTACTTTATACAGTAACATACGAAAAAACTCATTTTAATTAAAAACTATTTTTAAAAGATTATTTAGTATATACACTCTTCTATAAATTCCAATATTTTTTATAGCTCTGTTTTTGAGTCTAATTTAATTATGGGACACTTAAATTAAATAAGATAAAAAAAGGGTTTGGAAATTTATACTTCATAGTAATATGTATTATTTCCTAAATAATTGACATTCTTAACCAGATACACATCCTTTAAGTTATCTCCGTTACCCAGTGAATGATTTTCGATAACATCACATTCTATAAAGATTTCTATATATGCATCTGTAACAAAAACGCTAGGAACTTTTTTTGAATCGTAATAATCCATTATTATATACTCGTCCCTGGATACAAAAACGTATTTGTCTCCCAGAGATTCCATCCATTTAAGGGTATTGATGTCATATCCCTCAAAATAGGTGTCATTCCTTATATTATCAGTAATATCTTTAAGTTTGTATGGCCCTTCAGAAGAGACTGTGAAGGAGGCATCAGAGTTGTTTAGTGAAGTGTTTTTATCGTAATTATCTGGGGATAATGTGCTGTTATATATTAAAGCAACACCCAATAATGCTATTAGGATAACCAGTATCGTAATTAGAATTTTATAGTTCATTTAAACCACCTTATGATTTAAAAGTAATACTTGCTAATAATTAATTGTTTATTGGATTATATAATATATATGCATTTGGATTAAGTTGAAATTATTAAAAAAAAAGTTCCAATAATAAAAAAGAAAAATGATGGGGGAGGTCAGGCATTATTCTTCTTCGAATCTTTTACCTCTGCGGCTTGCCATATAGTCTCTACCTTTTTTAACACCATATCCGGCTACGGCAGTACCTACAACGATGTTTGCACCTGTCATTAAAGGTTGGGCCTTAAAGGCAGTTGATCCCATCTTAAAGAGTTTTGAAATTAAACCGTAATCTTCTTCCATATCGGCGGCAAATTTAACTGTCTTTTCAATATTGTTTGTGCCGGCCTTTTTGGTTTTCTTGACCTTTTTGGTCTTTAATGCCTGATTCAATATTTCATCGTATTTTGCACGCTTTTCATCATCAGATAAGATAATATAAGCATCATTTATTATTTCATACTTCATTTTTGTTTTGCTGTCGTAAGCCTTAGTCGAATCATAATCCTTCAAAGCTTTTCTATATGCCTTTTTAATTGTTTTCTTGTCAGCATCCCTGTCAACGTTTAAAAAAGCATAATAATCCATTATACCCTTAACCATAATCAAACCTCCATAAATGTTTGAAATATTTGAAATAAAAAGTAACCTACTAATATATTTGGTTTTCATATATAGTATATGTTATTGAAGATTATTCTAAAATCAAAGATAAAAAATAATTATTCTTTTAATGATTTAAAATTATTGTAAAAAAAAGAAGGAAGGATATAATTTAACTGTATCCGTAGGGTCCGTTGAAGGTATATTGGCTATGTTTAATTTTATAGTCAAAGGTATTGATCTCCCGGTCCTTAAGTACTCCATCATTGTCGGAGTCTGAATCTTCAAAAAACTGTCTTACTTCATAAGCGGACTTGTGTGAAACGGGTAGTTCATCCAATCTATATTCATTCTTAGGATACTCGTTTTTGTCATATGACCAGTCATTATCATTTGTTACATTAGAATCATTGTTTATATTAAAGATTAGAAATGTTATAATGATAATTGCTATAATTGGAATCAGATATATTTTTCTCATAATATCGCTCTTATATGATTATAATGGGAGATTATTATACTATAATGTATTGACATTCAATTTCTTTCCTGTGTTTTAGCCGGGTTTTTAACATCTGATTATATGATGAATGTTCTTTATCAATTGTCAAATAAATTTCAGATATGTCAACAGATGTCAATATTTATTGGTACGGTTGTTGGATCCATGCAAATTACGTCTATTGTTCAATATATTAAAACATTTATTTATAGGTACTTCTTTAGTGAAAAAAGATGTCTGGTTAATAATTTATTATAGTAATCATCCCCATTTTCTTAGTGATTTTAAAAAAATAATAAAATAGTAAAATATTGATAATTACATGTATATGTAGTATGTTAAAAAATACTTTTTAGCAAAATTAATTTTTCTTCCCAAAAATTTCAAAAAATGTTTAATATTTTTTTAAAGAATCTCTTTCTAAAATTAAAGCAAAACATTTGCCGTTAGTTAATCATCAGCAATGTTATGAAAAATAATTGAACTAGTAATACTATAATTTATTGTCAATATTTGTAATTTCATATGGATTATAAAAATGTTGAATTTGGAGTATATGTGAAAAATTTTATTTTCATTATCTTTTTTTCAGACTATATTCTGTTTTCAGATTTTTTGTGATTTTTTATTGGCC
>CADBRM010000089.1 GCA_902797085.1 uncultured Methanobacteriaceae archaeon | reverse complement strand
TTCCTTAAATAAAAAAAATAGAAAAAATTAAATTATCTGGATTAATCTATTTTGGCTCGTAGATAGGCTTAAATTCATAGAAATATAAGTAAAATATTACTAATAACATAAACACGCATCCAGAAAATTTGAATGTAAAATCTATCAAATGATTTATGAAATTCATTTCTATCACCCTTTTCCTTTTATAATTTTTTTACACGTTTGAAAATATTTTAGTTTTTATAATAGTATACCCATACCCCTATGGGTATAATTAATAATTTAAATGTCATCATATATAAATATTTTGATAAAAAATAATACATTAAAAATAAAAATAGATTAAAATAAAAAAAGAAGATTATTATATCCTGGAATAATAATCAATAATCTTAGATAAATCCTGAATAGCTTCAGAGCTATCCCCTTTATCTATAGCATCTTTAACACAATGGTTCATATGTCCTTCCAAAATAATGCTGCCAACTTTAGTGAGTGCTGATTTGGCAGCGTTAACTTGCATTAAAACATTTTCACAAGGAACATCCTCTTCAATCATACGATCTATAGCTGCAACTTGACCTTCTATTTTTCTAAGTCTTCTATGTAAATTTTCTGAATCCATACATTGTTTCATAGTACCACCAAACAAATTTTATTATTTATCAATAGTTTCATTACCAGTTTCACTGCCAACAATCACCTTATCAGTAATTCCAGCAAAAATTCCATTTTCTAATACTCCTGGAATAGTATTTAATTCAATTTCCAATTCATAAGGATTATCAATTGCATCAAATTTAGTATCTAATACAAAATTACCATTATCTGTTATTACAGGACCATCTTTTTGGATACCCATTCTTAATTCAGGAACTCCACCCATTTCAATAACTGCATTTTTAACTAATCTTAAAGAATCAGGAATAATCTCCAAAGGAACTGGGAACTCACCTAATTTTTCAACCATCTTACTGTCATCAACTATTACCACAAATTCATCAGCAGAACTATCAACAAGTTTTTCCAATGTATGTGCAGCACCACCACCTTTAATTAAGTCTAAGCTTGGACTAACCTCATCAGCACCATCGACTGCAATATTAATATCATGTTCATCAAGAGTGGTTATTTTAATTCCTGCTTCCCTAGCTAATATTAATGATTGGAAAGAGGTAGGTATTCCCAATATATCTAATTCTTCATCTTTAACACGCTGTCCCAAATATCTTATGAAATGATGGGTAGTGGAACCGGTACCTAATCCTACCACCTGTCCATCTTTGATTAAGGTTGATGCTTCTTTACCTACGTTTTCTTTTAATATATTACTATCTACCATTTTTAACACCTAATGACTTAATATTACTTCAGTTAAATTCTTACCATTTTTACATACCAATTCAGGACCAATTTCCTCAATTTGACATTTATCATCATTATACAAACCTTCAGGATGACAAATATCATAATTTTCACATTCATCCAAACAATCAGGTTTTCTGAAAATAATTGTTGAACCTTTATATGCTTTTTTACTTTCAACAACGGTTCTAATGGTTGCCGGTTCTACTTCTATAGTTTGAACTTTACCATCCTTATGTAACGGACATTTATGAGTAACTTTTTTAACATTCGTTATAACATATTTTCGCCCTTCTTCAAGGTTGAGACAAGTTCTTTTAAATCTACACGATTCGCATTTTGTAGAACCACCATTGAATGTAAATACTAAACCTTTTTTTGCTAAACTAGTCCCTATTAACGTAATCATAATTAAAATCTCCCTAAATTATTCTATTACACCAGTTTTTAATGCGATATTTAAAGCTGCATCTTTCGTTAATCCCCTGTCACCTAAAATGGTGTATCTGCCTTTTCTAATATTGTGTGCCTGAGTTAATGCTTCAATAATGTATTCTTCTTTTATGTTCAATTCCTTAGCTGTAGTAGGAGCATTAACCTGTTGCAAAACAGAACGTATTTTCTTCCAATCTCCACCCTGCAGATACATCATCATTATAGTACCTACTCCACATTGTTCACCGTGTAAAGCCGGTTTAGGTGCAATCTTATCTAAAGCATGACTAAATTTATGTTCAGAACCACTTGCAGGCCTACTGCTTCTTGCAATACTAATAGCCATACCACTACTTACTAATCCTTTCACAACAATTCCTGCACTTTCAGGATGTCTAGGTTGAATATTATTTGCTTGTTCGATTAACAAATTTGCAGTCATCAATGATAATGCAGCAGCCGAATCACTAAAAGGTTCATTGATTAATTTATATGCCAATTTCCAATCTTCAACCGCTGTTAAATTAGAAATGATATCAGCAAATCCTGATGCTGTAAATTTATACGGAGCATTAGATATTATTTGAGTATCAGCCAATAATGCAAAAGGAGCATTGACCTCTTCAGATACATTTTCCTCTTTATTATTAATAGATGCCCTTGGTGATACCAAACCATCATGTGCTGCTGTAGTAGGAATACTTATTAAAGGAATCTTATTTAAGGTGGAAGCTACCTTAGCAACATCGTTTACTTTTCCACCACCAACCGCCAGAATTGCAACAGAACCTTTTGATACATTTGTCACTTTTTCTACGGAATCATCAGTAGCAGTAGATATTATCACTACATCAATGTTGTATCCCAAATCCTCTAAGATTTCTATCACTTTGTTTCCTGCAATTTTTTTAGTGGTATGTCCTGTTACTAATGTAATATCTTTACCGGACAATAAATTATTACAGACTTCTCCTATCTCGGTAATAATACCTGAGCCCGTATGTATCTCTCTAGGCAATTGTACGTTTCTGAAATCCATTTTATTTTTCCTACCATTCATATAAGTTGATTAATTTTATAAATATATAATATCAATATTTATATTTTTATTTAATCATTAATTTATTTTGTTATTTTTGAAAAAATCTATTACAATTATAACATAGGAAAAAAACATGAACATATTTTTATTAATATCCAATAAAATTAGTAAAATGTAATAAAAAATAGAAAAAATATAATACTTTATAATAATTACAGTATTAATATTTATCTACACAACTATTATTTATACATAACTAATAACAAATTTAGCCATACCTAAAAATTTTGTAAAAAAGAGAAATAAGTTAATTTTTTATGAAAAAATATCAAGTAAAATATATTTAGAAAATAAAATTATAAATTTTTTACACCATATTAAAGTAAATTTAAGAAAAACAAACCATAATATAAATAGTGCTTCTAATAAAAGTTTGATGTAGAGGAGGGACAAATTTTAAAATGTTAAGGGTGTACACACAATTAATCCCATACATCTAATTAATTAGAGTATCATATACTACTGTACACATCAATAATTAAACGAAATTTAACAATATTAAAATTTATTTAATGAAAGAACATTACTTAGATTTGTGCCTCTGATGGATTTAATTTGGAGGCTAATTAAAATGGCAAACATGATTCAAAAATTTTTAGCAGAATTAATAGGATCATTTATATTAGTATTCTTCGGTACAGCTTCTGTTGTATTAGTATTACTAGTTAACGGTGGTCTTAGTATAGCAGCTATAACCATGGCTGATTGGATTGCAATCGGATTAGCATTCGGTTTAGCATTAACAGTAGCAATTTATGCATTGGGTCCTATATCTGGTGCTCACTTTAACCCAGCTGTAACTATAGGTTTATGGGCTGGTAAAAAATTCCCAACATCTGACTTACCAACTTACTTAATTGCACAATTTGTAGGTTCAATCATTGCATCTGCAGCATTAATCGCAATTGCAGGAGTAGACATTGCATCAACAACCGGTGCTTTAGGATCCGTTGGTGACGTAGCAGGAATTGGATTCGTAGGAATCTTCATTGTAGAATTCTTAGGTACCGCATTATTAATGTACTGTATTATGGCAGCAGCTGTAGACGGACAAGCTAAAGATGCAGCTTTAAGTATCGGTTTAGTATTAGCAGGTATCGTTGTTGCAATCGGTGGATTCAGCGGTTGTGGTATTAACCCTTCAAGGGTATTCGCACCTATGCTCATGAACACAGTTGTAGGTAACGCAGCTCCTTGGGAATTATTCCCAGCATACTTAATTGCACCAATTCTCGGAGCAATCTTCGCTGTATACTTATACGACTACTTAAAAGTAGAAGCATAAATGCATGTAATAATTTAATTATTACTTTCTTAAACCCCTTTTTTCTTAACTAATTTTATGATAAATCTTTTCTAAAAAACTATTAATTATAAAAACTAAAGTTAATAATAGACTATCCATATTTTTAGGGAATTATTATGATTAATGAAAAGAACATAAAAAAATATGCCAGTACCGTATTGATAAGTACTGTCGAGGAATTATTTGACCATAAGAAAGAATTAATAGACAATTTTTATAAAGACTTTGTGAAAACCAACAAGAGAAATAAACATCTTAAAAACAACATCAAAGATAATGAAGTTATTGATGAATTAATATTGGAAGAGCTGGAGAAAAGTTTTACTCAAAATGATATTGGTAGAGTATTGCAATCCAATATGGTTAAAGAAAATGATCGTGCAATTGAAGACCTAGCACATATTTTAGACGAAAAACTACGACCTATAGCATATGACTTGAGAGTATTATTCAATGATAACAACAGGTATGATGAATTTAGAAAACTCGTTACAGAAAACCTAGTGGTTTCCAATTTAAATTTAAATTCTTCAGCGATAAAAGCATTAAAAACTATGGGAATGTCTGGAATCGAAGCTGCTAAAATAATACAATTAATTACAGAAATAGATAATTAAAAAAAAAATAGAAAGGATGGATCAGTCATCTTCCGATTCATCAATATGTTTTGTGATTTCATTTACAAAGTCCTGAAATTCATAAGTTGATCTATCTCTAGGACGGGGTAGATTATTTTCAAACACTTTTTTTATTCTACCGGGTCTTCTAGAAAAGACAACTATCTCATCAGACAAAAATGCTGCTTCTTCTACATCATGAGTAACAAAAATAATAGTACGGTCATTACCTCTCCAATTATTTACTAATTGTTCCTCTAATTTATGTTTTGTCTGTACATCCAAGGCACTAAAAGGTTCATCCATCAGCAAGGATTTAGAATCATTGATAATGGACCTGATAATTGCCACTCTTTGTTTCATTCCACCAGATAATTCATGAGGATATTTGTTTGCAAAATCCTTTAAACCAACAGCTTCCAAATATTTATAAGCTCGTTCTTTATTTTCCTCTTCAGGTTTACCTGCAATATCCAATCCAAAGGTCACATTATCTAAAACATTTAACCAAGGGAATAACGAATAATCTTGGAAAATAAATCCCCGTTCACTTGAAGGTTCTGTGACTAATACACCATTGTCTGTTATTGTACCTTCATCCGGATTTTCAAAACCTTCCATTAATCTGAGTAAAGTAGTTTTACCACAACCTGACGGACCAACAAAACAAACGAACTTACCTGTTTCAATGGTAAGGTTAATATCTTGCAATGCATATATTTTTTCTCCATGTTTTTTAGAAGTATAAGTTTTGGATACACCTTTAATTTCAAATGTCATATTACCACTTTACCAGAATATTTGTTCTTGAATCTTTGTGAATATATAATCAAATATTATTCCTATTAAACCTATTACTAACATTCCAACTACTGTTGAACCTGTATCAAAGAGATTGGTTGACGTTAATATCATATACCCTATTCCGGAGCTAGATCCTATCATTTCACCAGAGATAGTACACATTAAAGCAATACCTATACCCACTTTTAATCCAGAAACAATATATGGAACTGTTGCAGGTAAAATAACTTCCGTTAACATCTGTGTACTTGATGCACCGAAAGATTGTGCTGCTTCAATTAATACCCCTTTAGTTCTATGTACACCATCAATTGTTGAAACTAAAATAGGGAATACACAACCCATAAAAATAATAAATACGGCAGGTGCTGTTCCTATCCCAAACCACAATATTGAGAAAGGTATCCATGCAATTGGAGGAATTGGTCTAAGTACACTAATTATTAAAGTACATAGCCTTTCTAATTTTTTAAACCAACCCAATATAATTCCACAGGATATTCCAACTACCGCTGCTAAAAATAAACCAAATAATACCTTATATAAGGTATCAATTACATCTCTAAAAAGTTTTCCAGAAACCAGCAATTTAATAAAAGCATTAACTACTTCAACTGGTCCTGGAAACATATAACTAGGAACTAAGATTAATACATCACAAATGATATACCACAAAATTATCAAAATTATTGGTAAAATCAATTTATCAAATTTGTTAAATAATCTTATGTCTGTCATTAATTCATCTCATTATATGCTTTAAATAATATATTTTTTTAAAATAATACTTAAATTTTAGCATATAACTGATCTTCAGTTAATGTTTGATTAATAATTCCTAAATCTTTTTCAATATTTAAGAAACTATCCACATTAGATTTGTACTCATCATTTAATTCTGTTACCCATTTAATATTAGACAAACTATCTTTTTCAACTGTCACATCTGAAACTATTTCTGAAGGTAAATATTGAATAATATCATCAGGATTATCTATAATTTTTTGTGTAGCATCTTTATGAATGTCTACGATTTTTTGTGCTTGACTTGAATGATCTGCAAGGAATTTATCACTCATTACAACCACACAACATGGATGATTTGGTATAATATCCCCAGATCTTTCCACAACATGTTGATTGTTGGTTTTTTCTGAAATAGACACATATGGTTCAAATGTTAACATTGCATCGATACTTCCGGTTTTTAAGGCATCATTCATTGAAGCAACTTTCATACCAGGACTGGATACATCAGAATTACTTAAACCATTTTTCTTTAAATCATATTTAAGTAAAACATTTTGAATGGATGCTTCACCAGGTGTTGCAACTGTTTTACCTTTCAAATCAGCAATTGATGTTATTGAACTATCGTGTGATACTAGACCACTACCTTCATTCTGTGCTCCGGCCACGATTTTTACAGGTACCCCCTTGGTAATTGATGATACTGCAGGTGCTATACCCACGTAACCAACATCCAATTCTCCGCTAGCCATTGCACTCATTAAATCTCCACCATTATTATATTCATGCAGTTTTACGGTTATACCAGCATCATTATACATTCCTGAAGCATTTGCTACAAATAATGCTGCATCATGGTCTGAAGGCAAGTAACCAATATGTACTGTCTCAGTATCCTGGTTTAATGCATTGTATGCAAAAAATGCTGCAAGTAATATAACAACTACTGCTATTATAATTCCTATAATCTTAGTATTTTTTGACATTATTGTCCTCCTTTTGATTAAATAATTGTAAAATAATTATTAACTAGTTATGTTAAATGATATTAAATTAAATATCTATAATTTTTTACTTTCAAAAATATAGCCCGATATTATTATATTTATAACAATAGTTATATAAAAATGACTTTTTTTAATATTGAAAAAATAATTGAGAAATACTCCATATGTAAACAATTTCAAAATAAATACCTATAACTTTTTATTAATACTTTTTATATTATTTTAATTACCTTGAGTACATTTAACATAATGTTTAAATACTACTTTGTAAAAATATAACATTGTGATAAAAAAATATAACAATGTAATATTATAATTTAAAAGAAAATAATAGATTATAAGGAACGAATAAGAAAAAAAGGAAGTGAAAAAGATGTCAGATAAATTAATATATATGGATAACTCAGCTACATCACCTGTAGACCCAAGAGTATTAGAAACCATGTTACCATACTTCAATGAAGAATTCGGAAACGCATCAACATTATATAGATTAGGTGTAGAAGCTAAAAAAGCTGTAGACAAAGCAAGAAAACAAGTTGCAGAATTAATTAATGCAGATGTCGATGAAATAACCTTTACAAGCGGTGGATCAGAATCAGACAACATGGTTATTAAAGGAGTAGCATTAAAAGAAATTCAAAAAGCAACAGAAGACAATCCAAGAAACCACATAATTACCACTACAATAGAACATCCTGCAGTACTGGAAACATGTAAATTCCTAGAAAAATTTGGTTTCGAAGTTACATATTTACCTGTAGATGAAAGCGGAATCATCAACCTAGATGACTTGAAAGCAGCAATCAAAGAAAGCACAATATTAATAACAATTATGCACTCCAACAATGAAATTGGTTCCATACAACCAACAAAAGAAATTGGAGAAATAGCAAGAGAAAACAAAGTATTATTCCATTCAGATGCAGTTCAAAGTGCTGGAAAAATACCTGTTGATGTTAAAGAACAAAACATAGATTTACTCTCAATATCAGGACACAAAATTAATGGTCCTAAAGGAGTTGGAGCAGTATACATCAAAAAAGGTGTAAGACTAGAAGTATTAATACACGGAGGAGGACAAGAAAAAGGTTTACGTTCAGGAACAGAAAATGTACCTGGTATTGTAGGTCTTGGAAAAGCAGCAGAAATAGCAAATCAAGAACTTGAAGAACGTATGAAACACAACCAAGAAATCAGAGATGCCTTAATCGAAAAGGTAACAAACACAATTAAAGATTCATATGTAAACGGAAGTCTTGAAAATAGATTACCAAACAACGTTCACTTCAGATTCTCAGGTATTGAAGGTGAATCATTAATCCTAAGGTTAGATGACAAAGGAATCAATGGTGCAACAGGTTCTGCATGTTCAACACATGACCTGAAAGGTTCTCACGTACTTGCTGCAATCGGAGTTAAACCAGCATTATCACACGGTTCATTAAGATTATCCATCGGACCGGAAAATAGTATTGATGATGTAGACTATATCGTAGAATCCATTTCAGAAGTTGTAAATTATCTAAGAAATCTTTCACCACTCTGGGACAACAAAACTGATACATATATCGGTGACCTTTTCGAGAAAGATGTTGATGAAGAAGATTTAGACAGATATTAAGTTAAACTAAAATAATAAAAATAAAATCGGGTGAAAATATGGAAGAATACAGTGATAAAGTTAAAGATCATTACAGAAATCCAAGGAATACTGGAGTAATTGAAAATCCTAGCGGAGAAGGTACCGTAGGAAATCCAGTTTGTGGAGACATTATGACAATCTACATTAATGTAGATGAAAATGAAGTATTGACTGACGTTAAATTTAGTACATTCGGATGTGGAGCAGCTATTGCTACAAGCAGTATGATTACTGAAATGGCAGTAGGCATGACAGTAGATGAAGCATATAACATCACAAGAAACGATGTTGCCGAAGAATTAGATGGACTTCCACCAATTAAATTACATTGTTCTAACTTGGCAGCAGATGCGTTACAAGCTGCTATTGATAATTACAGATATAAAAAAGAAAATGGGGAAATATAACCAATATTACCCCTTAAACTATTTAGCCCCCCAGATAATAATCTATTTTTTAAGAACAATAAGTTCTTAATTTATTAATTTTTTTAAAATACACAAATATACATTTAATTCATTCACAAAAGACATGTACAAACGAATAAACGTTCTCTGAAACTAATGGGGACAAGTATACTATTAATAATAATACAAACAGGAATGTTCCAGTAAACCATATAATCTTGTTATCGACCTTGTTTACTATGCTGAAAATATTGTTGTTGTAGTTCCATATCTCTTATAGTAATGTAAATCTATTTTAGCCAATTCCCTATTAATATGGATTAGCTCTTATTATTAGAAAAGTTGATAATGTATAGAAAACAATGGATGCAAGAAATATTAATCCAAACATTGTTTGAGCAGGAACAGACAATGAATTAACTGAAACCCATAGGCAAAATATTGAATTATGGACATTAAGAAAATCAGTATTCCATAAATAAAAACTACCCTATTGTCTATTCATCAACATACTTTTACAATAGTTTTCAATAGAATGTTATTAGAAATATGAAAATGTCATAACAGGTATGAATATGATGTTATCTTCTTTTATTATATATCCGTTTTATTTGAAATGACAATACCATAATCTGCTTTATATTTGTTTATTGCTTTAATTATCTGTTTTTTATTTTTTTTTACCAATTCCTACTTCAATTGGTACTGGTTTATGATTTAAGGATTTTATAATGAAATCAACACCACCCCTTCTACTATCATAATAAACTCCAAAACATGTTTTTTAAACATTTGTAATTTATATAATGATGTGGCCATTAAATTTTCCAGTAGTATGCCCAGATATTCCCTGTAATTATTTGTAACATCCCCCCTGTTTAAAAAATATGCTGCTTTGATTTGAGTTGCTAAAAAATAATATTCATATGATTTTCTTTCTCTATTGGATGAAGACCCATATGATTCGATATGATATATTAATTCTGTATCTTCAAGAGTTTCAAGAAGTTTTTTCACAGTTTTTGAATCGATATCCAATAAGTTGGCTAATGAGTTATTATTGGTGGTACCCGGTCTTTGCATGGGTAATTGTTTAATTAACGGAAATGCAATTTTCTTGTTTTTTCATTTAATGATGAAATTAATAGAAAATCTTTCCCTATAATCCTGTCATTGATATCCAATGTCTCCCGAACTATGTCTAATGGATTGTCATTTATTCCAAATGGTAAATTTCCATATTGAATATACTTTTCCCATTCCATGTTAATGTTCGTTGGTATCTCCTTTAATATTTTTAACTGTATTTCTTTTTCAATTTCAACAACTTCATCAATATTTCCAGACAATATTGATTTATAGAGTGTATCCTTTAAATTATTTGATAAATCAACACCATGTTTGATTTCCAAATATTCTAAAAAGCTTAATGGAAATAACTCTTTTCTTTTCAAACATCTGGCAGCATCTGCACTATATGATAAATTTAATGCATTGGACCCTGTAAATATCATGAATACGTTAATATGTTCATCATACAGTAATTTTCCAGCAGAATTCCATTTTGTATCATATTGGCTTTCCTCAACAAAAATAAATAAAGGTTCATTTGTAAGATAATATTCCTCATTGATTTCAATAATATAATTATAAATTAAATCCTAATCAATTTTTCATTTACGATTCAAGATAAGAGAGTACCTTTTGAGGAATTCATATAGTTTAAAAAAAAATAGTG
>CADBRM010000088.1 GCA_902797085.1 uncultured Methanobacteriaceae archaeon | reverse complement strand
GACGGGAATCGAACCCGCGAAGAGACTACCTCACTAGGCCCTCAACCTAGCGCCTTTGACCGCTCGACCACCCCCGCATATAAAAAATAGTTTTTTATCATTTTTGGATGGATTTAAACCAATACAACCCTATAATAAAGGTTACTATTAAATATCTTTATCATTATATATAAGTGTTTCTATCAAAAAAATATATTGAAAGAAGGCTATTCAGTATCAGCCATTCTTTTAAGAGATTCTGAGCAGGTTTCCATTTTCATTCCTAATTCTTTTTCTACTTTATTAACGTTTAATGAGGAGTCTCTTGGTCTTGGGGCTTTTTGAACAAATTTTTCACTAGTTGTAGGATTAATTAAACTATCATCTAAATCAAAAGCATCAGCAATTTTTCTGGTAAAATCATAACGATTTATAGCATCATTACCTGCAGTATGGAAAATACCGTTTTTGTCCTGTCTTGCAATTTCAAACATTGCTTCAGCAGCGTTATCTGCTAATGTTGGAGAATTAATTTGATCAGTAACAATATTGATTTCATTTTTTTGTCTTAATTGATCAATGACCCATGTGGTAAAGTTTGCTCGTTTATGCCATCCATAAAGAACACTTACCCTTGCTATGGCCCAGTTGCTGCTATATTTTTGTAGCTGTACTTCCCCATCATATTTGCTTTTTGCATAAATACCTAACGGGTTTACTTTTTCATCTTCTTTGTAATAACCCAAGTTTCCGTCAAACACAAAGTCTGTTGAAACATAAATTATCTTTGCATCATTCTCTTCTGCAGCTTTAGCCAGATAACCGGTTCCATCACCGTTAATTTTATAAGCTAAATCTATTTCATCTTCACATAAATCAACATTAGTCATGGCAGCACAATGTATTATTACATCAGGGTTTTCTTTAGAAACTATTTTTTTTACCTCTTCTTCATTTGTAATGTCACATTTTACAGAATTTTCTGTAGGGTTGCTGTTATGTACTAATGTTAGTTCATCATTTTCCTTTGATACGGTAGCCAGTCTTTCACCTAGGAGACCACTACCTCCAGTAATAAAGTATTTCATGTGTATTTATTTGTCTTTCCAAGTATAAAATAATTAAGAAATAGTTTTTATTTAAATATCATTTAATTAATTTACAATTCTTAAATATGTTTATAACGATAATATTTTTATCTAAATAATAAATTTGGCATTATTTTTTATTTATTTCTAATATGGCAGCATATGATTATTCTTAATATGTATAATAATTATAATATTGCTTTTTTTTTTTAATATGGTGGGTATGACAAATCTTTATTAAACATTTTAAGTATAATTTTAATTAGGTTAATGACATATGTCTATTGGGTGATATATATGAACAAAAGTGATATTGAACGAGATTATTATATGCTAAATGGAGCATTGGCAAAAAAAGGATATGATTGGTGGTGGCATTCTTTCACGGCTTATAATAAACGAACAGGTGAATCAAAACCTTTTTTCATAGAATATTTTGTATGTAATCCTGCATTGGCTGAAGATGAACCTACTTTAGGACAAAAACCTGAAAATCAAAAAATGGGTAAAAGACCATCATATTGCATGATAAAAGTGGGTTCATGGGGTAAAAATCCTAAACAAATCCATAATTTTTACTCAATGAAAGAGTTTCATTGTCCGGATGACAAATTGGATATTAAAGTTGGGAATTGTACTCTAACAGAAACCCACATGGAAGGAATATGTAAAGTTACACAACAGGAAGCAACAGAGCATCCTGAGTATATGTGTGATGCTGGAGAAATGAGATGGAACCTGGAAATAGATAAACAAATCACATTCAATGTTGGATATGGAGCAAACAAACTGTTTAGAAAACTTAACTCTTTTGAAATGTTTTGGCATGCCGAAGGAATAAAAACACAATACAAAGGCAATATCTTTTTGGATGGTGAAGAGTATGATGTAATTCCTGAGAAATCATACGGGTATGCCGATAAAAATTGGGGAGGAGACTTTACTAGTCCATGGCTATGGATATCTTCATGGAATTTAACTAGTTTAACATCCGGAAAAAAACTGTACAATTCTGCATTTGAAGCTGGTGGTGGAAAACCAAAAGCATTTGGCATAGAGATTCCTAGAAAATTATTGATAGGTTTCTATTATGAAGGAAAGATGTATGAATATAATTTTGCACGTTTTTGGAATATGGTAAAGATAGATTTTGACTTTAAAGAAGGGGATGATGTTCATACATGGCATATCAAGGCATCAAATATAAATTCTAAAATGGAACTGGTCCTATACTGTAAACGTGATGAAATGATGTTAATCAACTATGAAGCACCTACTGGAAAAAAATTACATAATCGTTTATGGAATGGTGGAAATGGTTATGGTGAAATAAAATTGTATAAAAAAGATGGAACATTAATTGATCACGTTAAAATAGAAAATGCAGGATGTGAATATGGGGAATACTGTTAGAATTGTATATTTTTTATAATTTTTGCATTATGACCAATGAAAAAGGTAAAATAATATTTACTCTAAACGACTCTTCAAAAAGAATTAACAGAGGGATATTGAATTGGGGGTTTATCTACATGTCCCTTATTGAAGTAAGGAGAAAAATACTATGCAGATTTAGAGTCTACATATGAAAACTAAAATAAATTATTAATAAAATCGTTTATAAATCTATTAATAATACAATTTTAATATATTAGGTGATTTGTTTGAAAATTATGATTACTGGTGGGGCTGGTTTTATTGGCTCTAATTTTGTTCATTATGTTGCTAATAAATATGATGATTATGAGAT
>CADBRM010000087.1 GCA_902797085.1 uncultured Methanobacteriaceae archaeon | reverse complement strand
AAGAAGAATTCATCGGTATCGAAGGGCAGTCCCTTCCCTACAGCTTCCTGTATTCTCTTTACTGAAGCGTAGTTTCCGCTGGTTCCATGGAAGTACACTATTGCATTGGTGATGTTGCCTTCATCATCATATTTTGGGTTTCCGAAAGTCAGGTATTCCACCGGCAGGTTTTCCAGCGTTGTTCCGTCAGTGAACGTAAAATTGTCTAGGGTATAATGTTGTGCATCAATAGATTCTATTTGCATATAAATTCCTCAAAAATAGTTTCAATATTAGTTTGGATAATATAATAATAAAAAAAGTATTGAATAGGAAATGATGATTTAATCATCCAGTTCACGGTGGAAACTACCTTCTCCATCGTTATCTTCAATAATTCCTATACATTTTTCAGCTGATTCTCTTAGTATTCTTTCAGCTGTTGGGTAATCCTGTGCTGTAACCATCACTCTGTATTTAGGTGCTCCCACACATTGAACTTCAACATTTTCGGATTCAATAGATTCCAAAGCGTCGATGATTATTTCTACACCGTTTGGTTTATATGATGTTATGTCCACATAACCTGTGATTTGCACTTCTGGAGTTGAAATATTTTTCTTAGCCACATCAGTTATTATTGATGCCCATTGCTCATCGACATCTATTGCTAATAAAACTTCTTCACCCTCATCAGAAGCTAGCTCAAATCCTTCATATAAGTCCCCGAATTCTTCCATTATCAGATATCCTACTTCATCGTAAGCCTCATCCAATGTCTTGTTGATGGACCTTGCAGAAATCTCCAATAATTTTTCGGCTTTCTGTTCTATTTTCCATTGTTGAATTCTTCTGGTTCTTTGATCTTCACGAATACGTTTTAATGAAGCGTCAACATGACCTTTTTTAGGGTTTACTCTAAGTACACGTGCTACAATTTTCTGGTTTTCTCTTACATAATCTCTTATATTTTTTACCCATCCGGAAGACACTTCGGAAATGTGTATGAATGCTTCCTTTCCTTCGTATTCTTCCAGTTTTGCAAATGCACCATAACCTAATACTTTATGAACTGTTCCAACAATCAGATCACCTTCTTCAGGCCATTCTTTGTTCATTCTAACCATTTAATCACCTGGAATAAGTAATCTTGATGTGTATTAATCAGTGGTTTAATACTTCTACGATTTGTGCGTAAATTTTAGAACGTCCACCTTTTGGTTCTACTAATGTTTTACCACAAATAACACATTTAACTGTTGATGCAGCGTGGTCAAATATAACCTGGTGGTTTTCACAGTCACCACATTTGACTTTTAAGAAATTACTTTGTTGTTTAGCCATTGAAAGTTCCTCCATTAATTTTGTGATTAGTTTGATACGAATTCAACTTTTCCTGCACGGAAACCTGAACCTTTGATGTGAGCTTTTCCACATTCTTTACATTTGTATCTTAAGTCTAATTTTTTAACAGGTTTACTTCCGGATGGTAAAGGCCTTGGGTAACCTCTGTAACCAGCAGTTACACGTCTGAACTGACGTTGACCCCATTTTAGTTCGCTTGCTTTTCTTCTTTTTGATGTGTGTACTTCGTGTACTGTGTGTCTTTTACATTTTGGACAGTAAGTCCTTCTTTCTCGTGGTATTTTCATCTTTTCACCTCGTAATTATATGGAAATTAAATTGTAATAATTTAATTGTTTTAAAGTAAGTCTACTTTAATTCGATAAAATATTTGAATAAATTATTTTCCTTAAATTTATTCTTTAAAAATATATAATACAATCAGATTGTATTGTTTTACACAAATAGAGTTAAATATAAGCTACATAACTGATTCTATAGCTTTATATTTGTGTATAAATAGTTAATCCTAATTGTTCGTTAAATGTAGAACAATCAATAATTTATCTATATTATATTATGTTAATTATCTATATTTATAATTAAGTATTTTAAAAAAAAGTATTGATTAAAAAAAAAATTATTTGATGATGTTTATTACGCCATTGCTGTTTAATATTTCTACGATAGACCTCGGCAGTAACACTATATCATCAACCAGAAACGGACCATATGTCTTTTCATTCTCATCAAGAATATCCGTGTCAATATCCCTGATGAATTCAACCAACTCCTCATTATCAAAGGCAATGCTTTCCTGTACGGGTTCTTCTGCTGATGAATCTTCACTTTCCTGTGGAACGTCCCCCTTATCAGGGACTGTTTCCTCATGGATTTTGGTATCGGATTCTACCTCTTTTTGTGTTTCAGAAACCTTTTTAACCTCATCCGGACTGTTCTGTAAAGTTACCGTGTCCTCTTTGGGAGCTTTAGGTCCCTTGAATGGGGTGGTAATATCCCTTTTAACTGCTTTAACAGGATTATTGTTCTCATCCAGAAGAATATCATCGGGTGCCTGACCAAACATCATTGCTATCTGGCTCTCATCAAGCATCGGTTCCTTTGAAAAAGGCTTTTGTTTCTCCTTGTCCTGAGAAGAGTTTTCTTCGTGAGAGAGCATTTCTTCAGATGAATCCTCTTCAGGAACGCTGACCTCATAAGTTGGCTCCGGAGATTTTTCTTCCTTGCGTACCGGTTTAAAACCGATTTTGGTCTCGTTGGAAGCCTTGTTCAGGACTATCTTGTCCATCAATTTTTCACGATGCCCGACCATCATATCAACAATCTTGCGGTAAAACTCCTCCTCTTCGGGAGTGGTATTGTATGGTATCACATCGTATAATTCCGAATCCTTCCTGTGTCCCTTAAAAAGGTCATGAGACTTCTGAACATTGGTGGCGGCCGTACTGACTATCTTAAATTCTCTTCTTTCACAAATTTCAGTAGTGATCCTTTGAGCATCACGTAATTGGTATGCTTCTAATGATAGAGGATTATTGTTAACCATTTTTAATAATTCTTGAAGGTAATTAGAAGCATCAGAGTAGAAAGAATCGTCGATTTCAGATAAGGTACCTGTAGTTCTTTCCTTCTTCTGAATATCCCTTAATTTTTGAAAAAAGTTATCCAATTATATTTCCCCTAATCCTGTGTAATTTGTAAGTCGAGTTAAAAAAAAATTAATGAGAGTAGTACTATTCTTCTTCTATTCTAGGAGCTAACAGGAATGATAATTCTCCTTCGTCATTCATTAGTTCTAAAACTAAAGTCAATGGCATGTCATCCCCTAACTGTACATAGGTTTTGTCTGCGAATTTTTCTGCCTTCAACATTTCTTTAATGTTTTCTATAGCATAAATTGCTTTTGCTGTTTCTGAAACTTTTTCGCCGTGAAGGTATTCCACTTTTGCATCGGCAAAGTCACCGACAGCTTCCAATGTAAGGTTGTCTTCATCCACATTGAATGATACCCTGTCAGCAACTATTTCAATGTCCTGTATTGCTTCCTTGAGTGTTGAGATAGGTATTGAAATGTTTACAGGGTACTCTATCTGCGGCTGAGCCGGTGTATCATATTCCAGGTCTATGAGTTTAACCTTGAATGTTTTCTTGATTGCACCTTCGAATGTTAGGATAAGACTTCCTGCATCCACTGTCAATTCCATTACATCATCGGATTTTGATCTTTTGAGTACCTTCATTAATTCTTCAGTATCTAAGTTTAACTTTATAGGTTTATCGCATTCATAAATGTCAAATAAACTTTCCTTTAATTCAAGATGTACGTAAGTAATGTGACTACGGTCTATTGCGTTTAATCTTAATCCATCGCTGTCTACTTCGATTTGTACTTCGTCAACTATTGATGATATTGCATCAAAACTTGTTTTAAAAATACTTGGGTCGCTTAATACTAGTTTGAACACTATGCCATACTCTCCTTAAAAATATATTTTTATTATTATAATTTAATTTTTGATAAACATTAATAATAAATTTTTAGTAGAATGTAACGAAAATGTTATGCAATAAATTCGGGAAAAAATGTCATGCAAAAAAATAGTTGATGCTCGGGAGGGTAATGTGAAACTTAAAATAAATATACTGTTTATTTTTTTCTTTTGCTTTCCTTATCGTCATAGGAATCAATGTCATCCATGACATTAGTAATGTTGTTTAAGCCTGCAATTTTCATAATTTCCTTGTAGAATGCGAGAATTATGATAATGATACCCAGGATTATTAACCCGAAGGCTATTGATTCATGTTCGCCGTACATTACGTGATCCGATACCCTAACTACATCGTTCATTGCCTGGAATACACCAACCAGTGCTACTATTACACCTAAAACTATCATGACAATCTTGGTCATTGAGACTTTGCTGATGGTAATCTTAGGCAGAAGGCTTGATTCCTTAATCTTTTCCGTATCAAACTGATTGAGTAGGGGTACTCCATCACTATCCACCTTAACGTTGTCGATGATTTTAGTACCATCCTTAAGTGTTTTTTCGTTGGCGGATTTTTTAGTTAACTTTTTAGGTTTTGATGTCTTTGATTTGGTAACTTTCTTGGTCTCCGGACTTAATGTTACTTCTTCAAGATTAATAGGTTTGTCTGCATTTTTGACGTTGCTGACATCCACCTCATCAATGGTTTTCATCAATGCTATGTTGTCCTCATCAACCTTATTATCTTTATTTTCCGCTTTAGAAATAGGTTCTGAACCTTCGATAATCTTTCCGCTTTTGCTATCGTATTCAGGTACGCTTTCTAGGTCGGACTGATCAAATTCATCGAAAAAATCCCTTTCGGTTTCTATAGTGAGATCATCATCGTATTCCTCAAATTCTTCAAATTCGTCGAAAGGATCCACTTCCAGATTCTTAAGATCCATTGATTCTTTTTTGTTTTTTGACATGATAAATCACTTGCACCGAATTGTTATATAAAAAGTTATATTATTGATTATATTATATTTATTTTAATTAATAAATAATTTACTATTTTATAAAAAAATGAGGATAACCTAATCCCTAAAAAAAAGAAGTTTTGATACGATTATCTTAATCGTATTCACGCCATGTATAGTCACATTCAGTGCATCTGAAGAATCTTGTTTCGGATTCATCGGCACTACGGGTTTGCTGTAACCACCAGAATGCTAACTTGTTGTCACATTTTGGACATATGACTTTGATTGTTGGTAAAGTTTTTACATTTCCATCTGTAACAATGATTGTGTCTTCTTTATCGACTTTCTCTGAAACTTCGTATTGTTTTTTTGAATCTTCAGTTACTGCTTTTTCATAACCACAATCTTCACAGGAAAACTTACCGTCTTTTGGAAATAATACTTTTCCACAGTCTGGACAAAATTCCATTTGAATCTTTTCTCCTATATTAGTTGTTTATCAATAATATATTTGTAGCTGATATAATATAACTATTCATAATATATCGGCATCCTTCAATATGACACAATGGTCAAATGCAAGGTCAATATTTTCAAGTTCATCAGGACTGATAAACCTTGCATCCTTGGCATCAGAATCTGATTGCAATGTTCCTCCGACAATCTTCGCGGTATATGCAACCGTTACGGTATGCCCTCTTGGATCCCTGTCAGGGTCTGAGTATACCCCGACCAGTTTCGTCAGCTCTATATCCAATCCCGTTTCCTCTTTTGCTTCACGTACTGCGGCATCCTCAACCTTCTCACCGTATTCGACAAAACCGCCGGGTATTGCCCAGTGGTCCCTGTATGGATTGTTGGAGCGTTTTATCAGTACGATCCTGTTGTCTTCAATGATGATGGTATCTACGGTCAATGCCGGATTTCTATATTTAGTCATAGGAATAGGTTTATTGAAAATAATTTATTAATCTTTAGAATTAGTGTCTGGTGAGGCGGTGAAAAAAAAAGTTTTGTTTGATGAATAAAAATTATTATTTATTCATTGAATGCATCGATTAATGCTTCCTTAAATTCGGCTGCTTCAGCTTTTACTGTTTCTGAAGCTGTGATTAATGATTCCTGTGGGTTAGGACTTACTACTTCAAACTCGGGTTGTCCGATTAGAGGGTGAGTAATATCATATGCTGCTGCACTTACTTCATCCTGTGCCATCAGTCTTTTTCTTAAAATGTTACAGATTGTGTGGCTTTCTCCTGTAATTTCCAATACTACATGTTCAGGGTCTTTTTTAATATATTTCATCTTTTAAATACCTCCATAATTACTTGATATATTGCGTGAATCTGTTTTTCCGCATTCACAGACCAATTTATTATCAACGAGTTTCATAAATTTACGACAATCTACACACATTGCCTTTATAACACCAGTTTCTTCTTCAGACGTGCTTAAATCAATATATTCAAATCCATATATGTTCACTACTTTTGCTTCTACAATATCTCCTATTTTAAACATGTCATGAAGTGAAGAAACAAAGTCTTCATTAGCTTTTGATATATGAATAAATCCTTTGTATCCGGTTACTATTTCACGATTATTGCCTTTAATCATCTTTATCGTAACTAGTGCTTTATTCTGTTTTACTTCTGTAATATGACCTATTACATAATCCCCTACTTTCAGACATTCCGGTGCATTGATTGAGGACACGGAGATTGTTCTCTCATCGTCATCAATCAATATCCTGCCGTTTATACTTGCCTTTATGTATCCGTCTTCAACATAAGTCCAACTGGACGGTATGTACTCTTCATAGGTACATAACACTTCTCCGGGCAGTACTAGGTCGTTTTCTTTATGATTCATAATTACATTACTCAAGTTTCAGAATTGTATAATATATTATTTATCTTCATTATAAATAATAAAATTAACTGTTTTTATGTTTGTTCATCATGTATGATGATTTCGTCCATCTGATAATTTTCCCAGTCCCTTATGCCCAGGACTATTTCAAGTTCATCAGGAGTTAAAACCGGTTTTTTGTACATTGCACTGTCATCGATTGCTATTCTTGGACATGCAGTCATTACAAATGCATCGAGATTGTATGGCAATAGCAAGTCGGGTGAAACATAGTCCATGTTGAGTATCTGAGCATCAAATCCGTGTTCCCTTATCAGCTGTTTGAGTCTTATTGCCAAGTCAAATCTCAGCTGACCCTTTTTGGAGGACATTATTATTCCGAATGATTTTGCTGACTGTGCCTTGGCTATTCTTGCAAAGCGTATTCTCAATATTCTGTCATAGAACTCTTCAATTTCTCTTGATTGTCCTATGAATGGGTCTGCCAGTATTACCGGTTTTTCTGTGAAGAGTTTTACTCCCAGTGCATGGAAGTCTCCACTGCCGACATATATTATCACATCAACATCGAGGTTCTTGATGGAAGTGAAGTTACATCCTAGCACTTGTCCCGGTGAAGTGCCCATTCCCTTGTCCAATTTAACGGTATATCCTCTGCTTTCTATTAGGTGAATCATTTCATCCAGCTTATGCATATGCTGTGTTGTGGTTACTAGACCTATGACCTTAACTGTGGAATCCACCCTGCCCAGAGCATCAAGTATCGGCCTTTCAACATCTGCAGTGGAGTGTGCTTCAATAAAAAGCACCGGACAGTCGGTCCTGATGGGAAGGGGCGTGTGGGCAAAATGCACAACCAGATCTATATGCTTGTTAACCTTCACATCGGCCAAATCGCATGCGCCAAAACACGGATCTGCATCTATAATGATGTTGACATCGGGCAAAGCCTCCTGAATGGTATCGGAGACGCTGATGGCATCACTTTTCAAACCTTCAGGAAACTGTAAGATAATGTTCCCGGCATCCATCTCTTTGATTTTATTTATAATGACATCAAATTTATAATCATAATCGAGTGTAGACATAACAACAACCTAATCTTCAACGATAGTAACTTTTCCGTCCACCATTTTGATTTTAACCAGGGTACTTAACTGCTTATTGGTAGCTTCCTCAACGATTTTTTTACCGTCATCCTTTTCTATAGGGACAATGATATGCACCAAATTGGCACCGATACCGTCAATGGCATTAATGACACTGGTTAATGTACCGCCTGTACTTACAACATCATCAATCAATAGGAGATTATCCCCCTTGTTGATGTTGTTGATGAATAATTCACTTTTACCGTACCCGGTTTTCTGGTGTACCTGACATTCGCCTTCCAAACCGTATGAACGTTTTCTGATGACAACGAACGGAATATCGGTTTTCAGTGACAGTGCGGTCGCAAGGGGAATACCCATTGATTCAACACCGACTATCTTGTCAACGCTGGACAAATCAAAATTCTCTACAATATAGTCCATGATGGAATTCAATAAGGAAGATTCTACCAAAGGCACCCCATCACTTATAGGATGAACAAAATAAAAATAATCCCCTTTCTTAACTACCGGACATTCAACTAAAGATTTTTTTAATACATCTAACATAAAACATTACTCCTTAAAAAAACTTTATTACCTAATAATATATACAATGATTTTAGTTAAAATACTTAATTATAATAGCTGTTGAATATATATTATATAATAATAGACATTTTATTAAGAAAGATAGAAGGGAGGTCAATATATGCTAGAAGGATTAAGCGACAGCCTAACACAGACCATGAAAAAGCTAGCAGGAATGTCAATAATAGACAAAAAAACATTGAAAGAAGTTACAAAAGACATTCAACGTGCACTCATTCAATCGGACGTAAACGTTAAAGTAGTATTCGCATTAACTAAAAAAATAGAAAAACGAGCTCTTGAAGAGGAATTACCTAAAGGATTAAGTCCAAAGGAACATGTAATGCGTATTGTATACCAGGAACTGGTAAACCTCATCGGTGAAAAGCCTGAAGAATTAAAAATCACGCACAAACCGTACAAGATTATGATGCTCGGGTTACAGGGTAGTGGTAAAACAACCACCACGGCAAAACTTGTAAAACACCTTAAAAAGAAAGGACACACCTGTGCAATAGTATGTACCGACACATGGAGACCTGCAGCATACGAACAGCTAAGACAATTAAATGAGCCATTGGACACGCCGGTATTTGGAGATCCAGAAAACAAGGATGCGATAGACCTTGCAAAGAAAGGACTGGAAAAATGCGGGAACAAATACGACGTAATACTGGTGGACACTGCAGGTCGTCACAAGGAGGAACAGGACCTTCTTGATGAAATGAAAGAGCTAAGTTCTGTAGTGGAACCTGATGAGGTAATACTGGTAATAGATGGTACAATAGGTCAGCAGGCACGCAGTCAAGCAGAATCATTTAAACAGACAACAGACATTGGTTCAATCATTGTAAGTAAACTGGACGGTTCTGCAAAAGGTGGGGGTGCACTGTCTGCAGTGGCAGAAATCAGAGCCCCAATAAAGTTTATCGGTACAGGAGAAAGAGTAGACGACTTCGAAGCATTTGACCCTGAAAGATTCATATCAAGACTCCTTGGAATGGGAGACCTTGAGACATTGATAGAAAAGGCTGCGGAAGTAACTAGCGAACAATCCGACAAGGAAATGATTGACTCCATCATAAGCGGTAAATTCACATTGAAAGACATGGAAAACCAGCTGGCAATGATGAACCGTATGGGACCGATACAGCAGATTATGAAAATGATACCTGGATTAGGTAACCAGCTCCCTGCAAACGCATCAAAAGTTACGGAAGAAAAACTGTCTACATACAAGATTCTCATGAACTCCATGACTGAATACGAACTGGAAAACCCTGAAGTCATAAAAAAATCAAGAATAAATCGTATCAGCAGGGGAGCAGGACTAACCAATGATGACGTGAAGGATTTGCTAAAATACTACAGTGTAACCAAAAAGGCACTTAAAGGTATGGGCAAACGTAACATGGGCGGACCAATGGGAAAACTCATGAGACACATGAACAGAAAAGAATAAGCACACCATATTCTTTTCATAAACTATTTTTTTTATAAGCGATTGTTAAAGGAAATTTAAAATGTCAATAGAAGATGACTACAAACTATGTTCTAAATGCTTATCAAGGATAAGCAGAAAATTTTCCAAAACCCTGGAAGATGAAAGATGCAGCATATGTGACAACCTCCTGCTGCACGAAGACAAAATCTACCAGGTAATCTACAACAAGATACGCAAGTTCAACATAGAATTCGATACATTCCACATATCATGCCAGGTAAACTATGATGAACTCAACAGGGCAGAAAAGACAATACACAAATCAGTTAACTACAAGGGAAATAACGGATTAAAGAAACAACTGCGTAAAGACCTTTCTGCCATGATAGTGAAAAAAATGGGAAAACGGTTAGACTATAAAAATCCGGAAGTAATCATAAACATTAAAATCAGAAAAAAACCTTATCCTCACACACCATATCCCGAAATAAGTAATCTGACTGTCTTTATTGACAGCAACCCCCTATTTATCGAAGGAAGATACAGGAAACTTGAAAGGGGAATTCCACAGACAAAATGGCCGTGCACAGAATGTAAGGGCAAGGGTTGTGAAGTCTGCAATGGTACAGGACAGCAGTACCCAGTGACTGTGGAAGGATTGATTGGAAAACATCTTCTGCCTATGGCAAGGGGAAAAAGCATAAAATTCCACGGATCAGGACGTGAAGACATAGACGTACTGATGCTGGGGGAAGGACGACCATTCGTAATAGAAGTCAAACACCCGTTCGTAAGAAAAATAGATTTGAAGTTGCTTAGAAGAGTAGTTAACAGCCACAGTGATGGAAAAATAGAAATCAATGACCTTAAATTTGTGGACAACAACAGACGAGCAAGCATTAAACAGAGCTCAGTGGAAAGCTACAAAATCTACTCGGCAATAGCCGACTTTGAAAGGGGTGTTACAAGCGAAGACGTTAAACGAATCGAAAAGATAAAGACGATAGAACAAAGAACACCTATTAGAGTTTCGCACAGAAGAGCAGACCTCATCAGAACAAGGGAAGTCTATGACCTGGAAGTTGAAAGAATAAACAGCAAACAGCTACGACTGATAATTAAATGTCAGGGCGGACTGTACATCAAAGAACTGATATCCGGTGATGAAGGACGAACCCAGCCAAGTGTCAGCAGCATAACCGGCAATAATGCTGTGTGTTCGCAGCTGGATGTACTTGAAGTTCATATACCGGAATAGTATCCCTTACTTTTTACTTTTTTTATCTTATTTTTTTGGCCGTTATCAGTGTTATGTCTTCAAAGAACATGTGTTCGTTTGCCGTGATTTCGGCTTTGAATCCTATTTTTTGGAAGTACTCTATGGTTTTTTCGTTGTCAGAGAAGGATGACTGTACCAGCTGTATTTTTCCGTCTTTCTTCAGGTATTCAGGTGCTTGCTCTATGAACCTGTCTATCACTTCCCTACCGCTTTCTCCACCATCCCATGCTTTTGAGTATTCATCATCCACATGTTCTTCCTCCATTACAGGTAGATATGGCGTGTTGAATAGTATTAAATCATACCTGTCTTCAATGTTTTCAAAGAGATCACTTTTTATCAGTGCGATGTTGCTTCTGCTGTTAAGTTTAATGTTGGCTTCTGCACATTTTAATGCATGGGGATTGATGTCCGTTGCAGTCACTTTTTCACACTGCGCTGATGCACATATGCTGACAAGACCCGTTCCGGTACCAATCTCCAGTACGCTGTCAGTTTCTTTGATTACCAGATTGTCCATCAGCATGAACGTGTCCTCTGCCGGAGGGTATACCTCCTTGCATTCGTTGTATTCTATGCCGTTATATTTCATAGCAATTCCCCTATTATCCTGGATATTTCCAGTATCTGTTCAGGTGTCAGTTTGAATACCTTTTCTTCAAACACTTCGTTGTCCACATCTGCCAGAATGTTTTTCATGTGTTTCTTGTCACATTTAAGTTCGTGGGATGATTGTATAAGTGCCTTTTTTGCCTTTTTGTTTCTGTGCTGGAACAATGCCCTTATTGTGTCATCAAAGCATTGTGTCAGTTCAGTGTCGTCCTTTGGTATTAATTCTATTACTGCACTATGTACCTTTGGTTGTGGTATGAAGGCACTTGGTGATAGCGTATCTATTATTTTTACATCGGCTCTGTAGTGCAATGCTACCGATAGCCTTGAATATTCCTTTGTGTTTACACTTGCATTCATCCTCTTTGCAAACTCCAGCTGGTACATCAGTACTGCCTTCTTGAATTTGTATTCCAATAGCTTGAATGTTACGGGGGATGATATCTGGTATGGAAGGTTGGACACCACCTTGTCAAATGGGGGATAGTCTATCTTCAGTGCATCGTCGTTTATCAGTTCCACGTTTGTTATTTTCTCTTTGATTAGTCTTTGTCCCAGTATATCCGCTATTACCGGGTCTTTTTCTATTGCTATTACTTTCCGTGCTCTGTGTGCCATCGGAATTGTCAGCGTCCCTATACCTGCACCTATCTCCAGTATTACTTCATCGGACTGTATGTCTGCATTTTCCAGTATTTTTTCCAGTTTGCTGTTGTCTATAAGGTAATTTTGACTCTTATTCTTATCCAACCGTATATTATACTTGTTAAGAATTTCCTTAGTATTGTTAGGCATAGTAATGTCTCATAAGTTAATTTATAATAGAAAAGTAAGTTTGTTTATTAAGGGGGTTAGAAATAAAAGAATTAAAGTAGAGGATTTATCGGTATTGATCCAATAAATCTAATACGTTCTGCAAGGTTTCTGTATCAAAGTTTCCTCTTTCCTTTGCAAATATTAATCTCAAGTCATCAAGATCTTCAGGCATCAAATCCACTACTTTCACTGCTTGAACAGTTGTAAGATAGTCTTCTAGTTTAGCAACTAACTCTCTTGCATCATCTGCATCAAGTAGTGCAAACTTATTGACATAGTCAATAGTTAAGTTTTGTTCATATGTAAATTGGCGGCCATCGACTTCGTTATTCTCATCAGCTTTTTCTTCTACTTTTTTCATTAGAATTTCTCTTGCTTCAGAAATTGTAATAGGTTTAGTATCAATGACTTTTTTTCCAATCATCATAATCACTCTTGTAATTTAAGATGTTCTGGTCTAATAATTAATTCTTTTGCTTTGTTTCCATCTTTAATTGCAACTAAGAATGCTCTTCCTTTTTTACCAACAACTTCACCGGTTTTACCGTGGAATCTAGGATGAGGTTGTCCTTTTTGGAAACTGGAATCGGTTATTATATGTACTTTTTGACCATTTTCAAATACTTGTATTTTTTTACTTATAATGTTAGCTCGTTTTGGTCTGATACTTTTTTTAAGTTTATATCTTGATCGACTTTTAAATCCTTTTGATTTTTTCATCTTTTATCATCTCATTT
>CADBRM010000086.1 GCA_902797085.1 uncultured Methanobacteriaceae archaeon | reverse complement strand
ATAGCACACCACATTGGTGGCAAGTAACCTTCCATTATGTGCATGTTTTATTTTCCTCCATATCATAAAAACTTATTAATTTAAAAATATATTCTGTTATCAAATGATATTTCATGAGATAACAAAAGTATGATTATGTGTATATTTAATATAATATTTAAATATTTTGATTTTTTATTAAAGTAAAGTGAAAAAGGGCATTAAATATTGGATTTTAGGTGAGACTAAATATCATAATATATAAATTAATCTAAAAATATATAAAAAAGAATATTTTTATAACAATTATTACTACAAAAAATGTACAAAAAATATACCTTTTTTCAAATATAATAGAATTTATTGCAAAAAAAATAAGTCAAAAAAGGATTTTATAACGAAGCATTAATAAAAAAACAATTAATAAAAAAATTATAATAAAAATTAAAAGAAAAAAAGAATATTCAAAACTAAAAAAGTAATATAAAAAAAATAAAACATCTTTTTAGATAAGCAAATAATAATTAAAAACAAAAACAAAACAATAAATATGAAAGTTAAAAATCAAATCATATTAGCTTTAGATGTTGAAGAAAAAAACAAAGCTTTTTCAATCTTAGAAGAAACTACAAAATATTTAGATACTATCAAAATTGGTTACCCTTTAACTCTCGCTGAAGGACCAAAAATTATTACGGCGATTAAAGAAAATTTTGACGTTAACATAATTGCTGATTTTAAAGTAGCAGACATTGATGCAACAAATGAGAAAATTGTTAGAAATACCTTGAATTATGGTGCTGATTCAATTATCGTACACGGTTTTACAGGAGAGGATAGTGTAATTGCTTGTAAAAATGCTGCAGAGAAATTAGATAAGGAAATATTTTTATTAACCGAAATGTCTCATCCCGGTGCAGATAAATTTTTAAAGCCTGTTTCATTAGATATTGCACAAATGGGGGTTGATTTAGGAATAACAAATTATGTTGCTCCTGCTACAAAATTGGATCGTCTTAAAAAAATAAGAGAAGTAGTTGGAAAAAATGCTTTCATTATCTCTCCGGGAGTTGGTTTCCAAGGAGGGAATGCAAAAGAAACATTGAAATATGCCAATGCAGCCATAATTGGCAGAAGCATATATAATTCAGATTCTCCCCAAAATACTTTGGAAGACATAATTAATTCCATCAGTTAAATTTTTATGAAATTCATATGCTAAATCAAACAAATAAAAGTATACTATTGTAATCGGTTGGAAAAACAAGAATCCATCCAAAAAGGTATTTGGAAATAGTATCTTTATCAAACCCAACAAAGACAATACTAAAATTGTAGTCTTCATAACATAACGATATTTAAGTAATTTGTCAAAAATACTTAAATTTTCATAATTTTCTTCTTTTTTATCGATTAAATCGTTTCCTTTTTCATCAATATAAGCTGCTATTACACATAATAACAAACATAACCAACTGAAACGTGGAACTCCCAAAATTAATAATATGATTACCAGTAATATGGCGGAAATTATATGATTAATTGAATCTACTTTATACGCCAATGCAGTACCTATTAATATACTAATAAATATGCAAGCCGCGTCCCCGTTATTAATTGATACGTAAACTGTAAATATTACACATAATATTCCAGTAATAATAGCCAATGGTAAGTTATTCTGTTCATCAGTAAGCTCATCAGATAATTTCATGAAATATCCCGATAAAGCAAAGCATATCGCATCAATAATCATAATTATACCTATTTTATTTTTGATAATGCTCCTGCAACTATTAATGGGAATAATACAGTAGCATCACCTACAACCGTCACTAAATTTGATCCTTTCTTGGCTTTAGCCCAAGATTTTGCTTCTTCTAAAGGTGCTCCGCTAAGACTTCCACCTTCGCTCCTATCCAATGTAATTTGAATTCCTGCATCAATACCACCTGTTAGTATGTTAGAAGCTAATGTGTAATGTTTTGGAAGCCCACCTCCAAGCATACAAGCAGTAACTTTTTTTGAAGCATAAACGAAATCTGATAAGTAAGCCATGTCTTCTACTGCACTTATGGTAAAATCATGATCCTGACAATAAATCCACAATTGAAGACCAATCATACAATCAATAAGTCCCGGAGCAAATATTGGAACATTTTTTCGAGCTGCTGTTGCAATAAATGAATCTTCATCATCAATCAATAATCCAATTTCATATATGAATTTCTGAATAGAGATAGAATCATATTTTTCATTTATTTTTGCAAATATTTTATGAATTTCTTCTTCAAATACTTCAAAATCATTAGCTTTAGTATAAATATCAGCTATCCTACCCATTCCACTATCCTGTAATGTCTCATCATCCTGTCCAGTACTGATATAATGTCTACCACCAAAAGATTCTACCAGGTCATGGGTTAAATTAGCACCGCTTGAAATTATCAGGTCAACATACCCCTCATTAACTAAATCTCTCACAACTTTCCGTAATCCCCCAGGAATCATTGGTCCGGCCAAACTTAAGAATATTTTTGTATCTTCATCTTTCATTGAGTCAGCCAATAAATTTGTTGCATGTGCAACCCGTCCAGCACCCAAAACTCCTGATTCATCCAGTTGTTGAATAAAATCAGCTATGGTCATATTATTAGTAATCTCTAAATGTTTAACTTTCATAAAAAAAATCCTCAAAAAAAATAATTATTGTTTAAAAAAAATAGTTGAAAACAAGCCTAGTTTGTAAAACTAACTAATCTACGTAAAACATCTGTAAAAGTAACCATTCCAGATATTTCACTATTTTCATCCAATAATATGAGCATAGAAACATCTTTTTGATAAAGCATGCCCATACTATGCATAAGAGTGTTAGTTTCTTTTGCTATTGCTATATTTTCATCCATAAAATCTTTAACTTTAGCATCAAGCTTATTTTCAGATACCATTCTGATAACATCAGACTGCTTTACTATACCCTTAACTTCATTATCAATAATTACAGGTATTCCCTTAACATGTTTTTCATCCATAATCTTACAAACATCTATTAATGGCACATCATAATCAACAGAACAATCAATAGGTGTGGACAGATCTTTAACTTTTATATTGGGAATGCTCAAAATACCATCAGTTTTAATTAATAATGCATTATCAACATCATCTCTACCAATAATAGTTCCTATAATCGTCAAATTATTAACAGGAGTTGGACCAATTTTTATTTGATTATCCAAATCCAATTGTTTAATATCTCCTAAAACGGTTATAGTAGCCTCACATTGTCCTGGTCTAAGAATATTAGTGAATTCTATCTTATTCACAGAAATATCAGATATCAACTGATTTTCAACATAGATAGGTACATGAATTTCACAGGGATCATTCTCAATATTTAACGTATGGTAAGCTTCCAAAGTTGGTTTGTATCCTCCTCTAGGACCAGGTACGCCCTGAACCAGCCCTAAACTACGTAAAGATTGCATTTGATTTCTAATAGTTCCTGAATTTCTACCCATTAAATCAGCTATACTTTCACATTTTACTGAAGTACATTTGGATTTTCTGTATAAATTAATCAAAGTTTGTAATATTTCTTTTTGAACCGAAGTAAGCACTGATATCACCTTTTATAAAAAATAACATTAAGATTATATGAAAAAACATTAGTCTTTTGAAAAAACCTATTTATATTACATATATTTATTTTTGATATAAATAAAAGTTACTGATAAATAATGACAAATTATTACTCCCATTTCAAAAGATATAATATTTATTAAATAGAAAACTAATTACATATATAATATTAATAAATAAGAATTATTAATTCCTTAAAGGAATATTAAAATAATTTATCATTATAACGATCTGTTATTAAGGGTGTAATTAATGAGCTTTATAGAAGTAAAAAATGTTACAAAATATTTTGATAACGAAGCCGTACTGAAGAACATCAGTATAGAAATTCAGGAAGGTGAAGTATTAGGTGTTCTTGGTAGAAGTGGATCTGGTAAATCCGTACTTCTTAATATGTTAAGGGGTATTCCAGAATATGAACCGGATGAAGGAGAAATAATTTATCACGTATCAATGTGTTCCGACTGTAATTATATAGATGCACCTTCTAAAGCAAATTCCCCATGTTCTTGTGGCGGAAGATTAGAAGAAAAAGAAATTAATTTATGGAAAAGTACGCGAGACGAATTTGCAACAATTAAAAGACGTATCTCAATCATGCTTCAAAGAACTTTTGCTTTATATGAAGAAGAAACCGTAATTGAAAATATTATGAAATCTTTTGAAAACCAAAGGGATGAAGACAATATCAATAAAGCAATTCAACTTCTTAAAATGACCAGGATGGAACATAGAACCACACACATTGCCCGTGACTTAAGTGGTGGAGAAAAACAAAGGATTGTATTGGCAAGACAATTAGCTAAAAATCCAATGTTATTCCTAGCAGATGAACCTACAGGAACTTTAGATCCAAAAACTGCTAAAGTTTTACACGATGCATTATTAAATGGTGTAAAAGAAAAGAACATTACTATGATTATCAACTCACACTGGCCAGAAGTAATTGAAGACTTATCCGACAGGGTTATTTGGTTAGAAAAAGGAGAAATTCTAGAAGAAGGAGATCCAAAAACTATCGTTGCCAAATTTGTTGAAGAGATACCTCTACCTAAAAAACATGAAACTGTGGCAATTGGTGATCCGTTAATTAAAATGAAAGATTTGAAAAAATATTATTTCTCCGTATCTCGTGGAGTAGTTAAATCAGTTGATGGCGTAACTTTAACAATTAATGAAGGAGAAATTGCAAGTATTGTTGGACTTAGTGGTGCTGGAAAAACAACATTGTCCAAAGTTATAGCAGGAATTGTAGAACCTAGTGACGGTGAAATAGAAATTCGTCTAGGAGATGAATGGATAGATGTATCCAAAAAAGGTCCACAACATAGAGGACGTGTAACACCACACATAGGATTATTACACCAGGACTTCAGTTTATATCCATATAAGACCATTCTTGGAAATTTAACTGATGCTATCAGTTTAGATTTACCTTCTGAATTTGCAAAAATGAAATCATTACACGTACTTACCGCAGTAGGATTTAAAGAAGAAGAAGCAGCATCTTTACTTGACAAATATCCTGACCAGATGAGTGGTGGAGAAAGACATAGAGTAGCTATAGCCCAAGTTCTCATCAAAGAACCCAACATTGTAATCTTAGATGAACCTACCGGTACAATGGATCCTATTACAAGAAGACATGTAACCGAATCTATACTAAATGCACGTGAAGAATTAGATCAGACATTTGTTATCATTTCACACGATATGGATTTCGTATTGGAATGTTGTGATACTGCAGCACTGATGCGTGATGGTAAATTATTAGATCATGGAAAACCTGAAGATATTGTAGATAAATTAACTTCACAAGAGAAAACTAAAATGCTTAACAAACAATTATAAGTTTTCCATTCCCCTCCATAATTTTCTTTACTAATTTTACTTAGATTATAAAAAAAATAAAAAAAAATAGTTTTAGAAGAAATTACAATAATTCATATTTTGTTGTACGTTCTTGAGGAATTCGGCCGATATCAGTTATCAATTGCTTGATTTTATCTGTAGATAGATAACCGCCAAATCCACCTCCTGCTGCTGTGGAAATCTTATCTTCAATCATGGTTCCCCCAATATCATTAGCCCCACAGTTTAATGCAACCTGAGTCATTCTTAAACCCAATTTTACCCAAGATACTTGAATATTAGGAATTACTTTTCCAAATATTATTCTTGAAATCGCATGCACCTTTAAATCTTCAATACCTGTTGCACCATTAGAAATCTTTCCCAATTCATTATTTTCACCCAAAAAAGTCATAGGAACAAATTCTGTAAACCCCTGTGTTTCTTCCTGAATTTCTTTCAAAATAAACATGTGTTCAATACGATCTTCCCATGATTCAACACTACCATACATTATTGTTGAAGTAGTTAGAATTCCAAGATCATGTGCTTCCTTAACTATTTGAGACCATTCATTAGTTTTCAATTTGTTTGGACATATTTGTTCTCTAACTGAATCAACCAATATTTCAGCAGAAGCACCGGTCATGGTATCCATACCTGCATCACGTAACATCTTTAAAGCTTCATAAGTAGTTATTCCAGAATTTTTTGCTGTTTGATAAACTTCTGCCGGAGATAATGCATGTAAACAAATATCATGACTGTCCTTAATATTTTTTATAAGATTACAATAATAATTTATATCCATCTCTTCAGTTATTCCACCAAAAAGACAGATTTCTGTAGCACCTACGGATTTTGCTTGAACAATACTTTCATCAATTTCTTCTTCAGTCATCCAATAATTCTCATGATTTCTAAAGGAACAGAATTTACAACCAATCATGCAATAATCTGTGATATCTATTGCTTTATTAACAACATATGTTACTTTATCACCCACAATAGTTTTCCTTAATTGATCAGCAGTATCAAAAAGTTCAAATTGATTTGCTGAATTTACTAATTCTAAAGCAATATTTGGAGTAATTTCATTATCTAAACTTTTATAATATATTTCTTCTAACATTGAATCACATGCCCCTAAATAATAATGTGAGTCTAATATTAGATATAGTCATAATAATTAAAATAATTTTGTAAAAAGAGTTTAATAAAAAAAGGATTGAAAAAAAGAAGTAAAATTACCTATTCAGGTAAAAATAATTTCCATAAGTAGTATAATTCTTCTACCTTATCTTGTTTTTTAGAACGTTTTTTGGATTTCTTTTTAAGAGTAGATTCTTCACCAGTCCAATTCTCAATAACATCATCTAAGTACTTAGCAATGTCTTCATCATAATACTTAGTTCCTATTGTGTAACAATCAGGTTCATTGCGAATGTAAATAATTCCTCCACCTTTCTCTTCCATAATATCTGTAATTTTTAATAATATATCGTAATATTCTTTTGCTACCATGAAGATATCTCCTCAAAATTGTTATAAATTTATATTATATATATTTATAATAACTATAGTATATTAATATTTGGAATAAATTCAATCACAATCCTCAAAAACATTTTCATCAAAATGTGTATTTTTTATTTTACGAATAATTTTACAGGAACTATCCAATCCAAATTTTTTATAGTCTTTAATTTTTACCACTTGACAATCAATTCCATTGTCATTTAATTGTTTCTTCAATTTTTGTGGAGAAAACTTTTGATCAGGTCCAATTGCTATAATATCCGGTTTTTTGTTTTTAACTATTTTAAATGGATCATTTTCATCACCAATAAAAACATCATCCACGACTTTTAATTTAGAAATCAGTTCTGCCCTCTGTTCTTGAGGCATGATAGGTATTCTCTTATGACGTTCTACTGTTTTATCCGTAGCTATAACAACAAATAATTCCGCTTTTTCTCCACCTAACTTCTTTGCCTCTTCTAAATAAAATGCATGACCCGGATGGAGAATATCAAAAGTTCCAGAAGCCATTACTTTAATAATATTCACCCCTTAATCTTGGAATTTTAACGTGTCTTCAAAATTAATTAATCCCTTATATAATGCGGAACCTATAACCACAAAATCAATACCTAACTCAGAAAGAACTCTTAAGTCTTCTAAAGAAGTAATTCCTCCAGAATAAATTATTGGAATATTAATATTAGATAAAAGTTCTTTAACCGGTTTTAAATCTACCCCTTTTAGTAATCCTTCCACATCCACATTCGTAAATAAGATAGAACCTGCACCTTTTTCTTCAAATATTTTTGCATATTCTACAGGAGTTTTATCAGTGAATTCTGTCCATCCATGAGTAACAACTTTATTATTTTTACTATCCAATGAAACACATATCTTTTCAGAACCGTATTCTTCAGATAACTGAGTAATATATTCCGGATGTTTAATTGCCATAGTTCCAATAATTACTGTAGATATACCTGCATCTAATAATTTTTTAGCATCTTCAACTGTTCTAATTCCACCACCCATTTGAATAGGCACTTCAGATTTCTCAACAATCTTCTTTACTATACCAATATTTTCTCCACTACCCAAAGCACCATCCAAATCAACAATGTGTAATCGTTTAGCACCTTTATTAACCCATTGAACTGCAACTTCATCAGGATTATCAATAATTACTTGTTCGGTTCCAGGTTCACCTTGAACTAACTGAACACATTTTCCATTTTTTAAATCTACAGCTGGTATTATAATCATTAAATCAACTCATTAAGAATTAGTTATTAATTAATAGTATGTGAATAGAAATATATTATTTTGTGCATCTATTAATAATAAATTTAAGATATGAGTAACATATTAATTAATAACTAAAAAAATGAGAATGGTACATAAATGAGAAGAGTTGCATTAAAAATAGCATACATAGGAACAAAATTCCACGGATATCAGAGACAACCTAATTATAGGACTGTTGAAGGTGAATTATTGAAAGCATTTTTTGAAGCTGGTGTCATAGAAGATACTTGGAAAGCCCATTATTCTGTTGCTGGGAGAACAGATAAGGGAGTTCACTCAACAGGCAACGTAATTTCATTTATTACTGATGAAGAAATTAGATTAAACTATTTAAATGGTTTATTGCCAAAAGATGTTAAAATAATTGGTGAAGCAAGAGTACCCTATGGTTTTAAAGTTCGTTTTCCATTATCTAGGACATATACATATGTTCAACCATTCAACCCTTTCGAAGAGAATGATTATAATTTCGATGATATGAAAAAAGCAATGCAATATTTTATTGGTGAACACAATTTTAGAAATTTTTCTAAAAGACATGAAAAGAATCCCAATAGAAAAATATTCAATGTTGATTTAACTGTAAACAAAGACATGATGATTTTCAAAGTGGTTGGAGAAAGTTTCCTCTGGAATATGGTAAGAAAAATGGTAACATCCCTCCTGCTAGTAGGAAAAGGAGAACTTGAAGTGGAAGACATTAATAAACTGTTACAGCCTGTTGAATTAAGAGAAACCATCAGACTACAACCTGCTCCGGCCAATGGTTTAATTCTTAGCGATATGAACTATAAAAATATTAAATTTAAAGATTGCGATTATTCAAAAAACAAGTTAGTTGAAGAACTCAGAAAACAATACATGTCTAATGAACAAGAGAAATTTGCTGATGCCAAATTAATTGAAATATTAAAACAAGAAATGTGATACTATGAGAATTGGAATCATATTAGGAACAAGGCCGGAAATTATAAAAATGTCCTCCATCATTGATGAAATCAATCAGAACAAAGATGATTGTATTATCATCCATACAGGACAACATTATGATATTGAAATGTCAAAACAATTCTTTACTGATTTAAATCTACCTTTACCTAATTATAATATTGGAATAGGATCCAATACAGCCATTAAACAAATCAGTATAATCATATCAGAACTAGAAGAAATACTGACTAAAGAAAAAATTGATATCGTGCTAGTTCAAGGAGATACCAATGCAGTTCTAGCAGGAGCATTGGCAGCAAACAAACTTAAAATTCCGGTAGGCCATGTTGAAGCGGGATTAAGATCCTTCGACAAAAACATGCCCGAAGAAACAAATAGAATATTAGCAGACAATTGTTCAAATTTATTCTTTGTTCCAACTGAAGAGACCGCAATCAATCTACAAAATGAAGGAATTAATCACAAAATGATACACATTACAGGCAATACCATAGTAGATGCTTGTAATAGAAATTTAGATATTGCAATTAACAAGAGCAATATTGAACAACTAACAAACTTTGATGACTATATTACTTTGACATTACATAGAGCAGAAAATGTTGATGATCCAATAAGATTAGAAAATATTGTCAACAGTTTGGTAAATTTAGAATATAACATAGTATTTCCTATTCATCCCCATACCAAAAAATCATTAGTCGACAATAACCTTTATGAAAAAATATTAAATGCAGAACACATCCAAATCACGAAACCTTTAGGTTACTTGGACTTCCTCTATTTATTATCCAAAAGCAAATTAATATTAACAGACTCAGGAGGAGTCCAAGAAGAGGCTATAACTTTAAACATCCCCTGTGTAACATTAAGATACAATACGGAAAGACCAGAAACAATTTCCGCCGGTGGAAATGTTCTTGCCGGAACTAAAGAAGAAGAAATTAGAAATAGCATAGCAAATATTTTGAACAACAAAGATGTTTACACGAAAATGGCAAAAGCAAAAAATCCATATGGTGATGGAGATAGTTCAAAAAAGATTTATGAAATAATTGTTAATAGTTTTAAGAATGAAAGTATCCATATAAAAAGTTCTGATGAAATTATAGATTTTGAAGGGTATTACCTCAAAAAAATAGAAGAAAATATAACCGTCCGAGAATTTGAAGAAAAATATGAGAAACATATTATTGAGCAAATTTTCTCAAATAATTTACCGGAATATATCGATGAAAATACAAAATTAAAAGATAAAACTATTATTGTTAAAAAATTTAAATAAAACAACAAAATGGATTGATATAAATGAATTTTGATACTATTCAAGTAGGAATTTTTGGTTTAGGACATATAGGATTACCCACCGCAGCCATTTTAGCAAATAATAATATTCATGTTTTAGGCGCAGACATAAATGAAGAAACTGTAAAAAAACTAAACCAGGGCATCTGTAATTTTGAAGAACCAGGTTTAACTGATTTAATCAAAAAAGCAGTTCAAAATAATTATTTATCAGCAACAACGGATTTGGAATATGTTGCTAAAGTATGTGAAATATTAATTGTTATCGTTCCTACCCCAACATATGATAACAAAAAGGCAGATTTATCTTATGTAATTTCTGCATGCGAAAGTATCAAAAAAGGACTGAAAAAAGGTAAATTAATAATTATTGAAAGTACAGTTCCTCCTGAAAGTGGTATTAAAGTAATAAAGCCACTGCTCGAAGAATCAGGGTTAAAATGTGGAGAGGATTTTTATTTATCATATAGTCCCGAAAGAGCATTACCCAACAATACAATTTATGAAATGACCCATAATGTTAGAATTGTCGGAGGTATAAATGATAAGAGTGCTGATTTAACTGCACAATTATATTCCCACATCACACAGGGAGACATTATTAAAGTAAAGAACATTACTAGTGCCGAAATGGTAAAACTAATGGAAAATACTTATAGAGATGTAAATATTGCATTAAGTAATGAATTAGCCCTGATTTGTGAAAAAATTAATGTAAATGCTAATGAAGTTATTACTGCTGCGAATTATCACCCAAGAGTAAATCTTCATACACCAGGACCTGGAGTTGGAGGTCATTGTATACCTGTAGATCCGTATTTTTTAATCGAAATTGGTGAAAAATATGGTGTTGATGCAAAATTAATTTCAAATGCACGTGAAATTAACAACAATATGCCAGACCACGTCCTTAAATTATTATTAGATTCTAAAAATGAATTAAGTATTAAAACAGTTTCTGTTTTAGGAATTGCTTATAAAGGAAATGTTGAAGACATTCGTGAAACACCTTCAAAAAAACTCATTGAACTGTTACTTGAAAATAATTTTAACGTAATGGCACATGATCCCCTAGTTAAGAATGAAATTATCGAATCTTTTAATGTTAAAGCTGTAGAATATGAAGAAGCATTATCCTGTGATTGTGTAATATTAATGACTGATCACGACTTATATAAAGATTTAAAACCGGACATGTTAAAAAACAAATATATAATATCAACCAGGCCTATTCTTGATTCTGAGGAATTTAGAGAAGCAGGAATAAATTTCCAAGCAATAGGCGATATATCAAATTAAGGGCTTAAAATGAAAATTCTCATATTTGAATATTCCAGTGTTTGTCTAGAGACAAATTTGTTATCTGAAGGATTTAATATGTTGAAAGGCCTATTAAATGATTTGGATTCCCTTTCTTATTTTAATATTGATTATTTAATTAACGAATCTCTCGAAATTACTCATTTAAATCATTCGAATCCCATTTATATAAAACAGAATTTATGTAAATGGCTTGAAGACAATTGTAATAAGTATGATTATTGCATGTTTATTGCTCCGGAAGATAATCATATACAGTATCATATAACAAAAATTTTAGAGGACAATGAAGTTAATGTAATTGGTTGTGACAGTTCTTCTTCATATGTCTGTTCAAGCAAATTTTTAACTTATAAAAAAGTATCATCAGATATATTAAAAATTAAGACTCGTAAAATGAATGTAAAAAATTTAAATCATAATAATATTAAAAAGATTTTTAAAAAAAAGGACTACATCATAAAACCGGACGATAAAACTTCATCTGATTTAATATATCATGTAAAAAATGAAGAACAACTAAATAGAATAAAAAAAGAATATGTGAAAAACAACATTGCAAACTGTCTTTTACAGGAGTACATTGATGGAACACCAGTAAGTGTAAGTTTAATTTGTAATGGTGATGAAATATGTTGTCTAAGCACAAATTCTCAAATAATACAATCAACAAATGAGAAAATCGAATACATAGGATGTGAAACACCTATAAATCATCCAATGGAAAAGGAATTGTTTGAAATATCCGGACAAATAATTAAGGACATCCCTGGATTAAAAGGATTTATCGGAATAGACTACATCATCCGTAAAAATAAAATTTACTTTGTAGAAATAAATTCAAGAATTACAACACCATACATTGTTTTGCAAGAAAAATGTAACGAAAATTTAACAAAAACCATCATAGATTTAGTAATAAATAACAAGAAAAATAAATTGACTTTTAAAGAAAAAGGCAGGTTCATGAAATTAGAGGGAAAAATATGAAAATATTAGGACTCGATATCGGTGGTGCAAATACCGATTCTACTATCATCGAAATTGACGGAAATGACAATGTTGTTTCCATAAAAAACAATAGAAAATACTTTCCAATGTGGAAAGAAAATGATAAACTACAGAGATGTTTAAGAAAAATAATTAGAGATGAAACAAACATCAATGTTGTATGCGTATCTATGACTGCAGAGTTATCCGATGGATATACAAGCAAAAAAGAAGGTGTAACCGATATCGCAAATAAAGTAATGGAAGTTTTCTATAACAAAGAAGTATACTTTGTAACTTTTGAAGGATTAAAAACTTATTCCGAACTTCAAAAAAAACCTCTCAGTGCTGCTGCTGCAAATTGGATTGGAACCGCAGCAATAATTAAATATATTGAACCAAATTGTATTTTCATGGACATTGGTTCCACTACAACAGACATTATTCCAATAATAAACTCTAAAGAGAATGCATTAGGTCATAGTGATTTAGAACGTTTATCATCAGGAGAACTAGTTTATACCGGAATGTTACGAACCAATTTAGCATCAATAGTACATACTGTTCCTATAAAAAATAAAAAAACCAGAGTAAGCAGTGAATTATTCACCATCAGTGCAGATATGTATAGGATACTGGGAAATATTACTGAAGAAGATTATACCTGTGATACGCCCGATGGAAACACAAAAGACCTGATATCATGTAAACGACGTTTAGCAAGATTAGTTTGTGCTGATTTAGATAATTTAGAAGATCAAGAAATAACGAAATTAGCAGAATATATTAAAGAAAAACAGATAGAACAGATTTATGATGGTCTCAAGCAAGTTGTTGAAAGAACAGACATCCATACGGTACTAATTACATCAATAGGCAAAGCAAATCTTTGTGGACTTGCAGCAAAAAAATTAAATTTAAAAACCATTTATCTCGAAAATTTCATTTCAAAAAAAGCAAGTAACGTATTAACTGCCATAGGTGCAATACAAATGTACTTAGATAGCATTAATGCGGAAATTAATTTAATTGAAAAAATATGAATGGTTAATACCATACATCTTTCAAATTAATCAAATATGCAAAAATATTTGCTCCTAAGTGTAAAAATATGCTTACAAATAAGATAATTAAAATCATTTCCCAACTTAAATTAATTACAAATGAAACAAAGAGCAATGCGAATACTACAAAATCCAATTGATCCAATAATGGAACCGGTTTTCCTCTTTCAAAATTTAATCTTCTTTTAATGAAACTGCCTATTGCATCACCGATCAATGCTCCAAATCCCAACAATCCACCCACCAAGAGTCCTTGAGGAATATTCCCCGAAATTAAAGTTATTTGGGAAGCAGACAGATTAAAATAATATGTAGCAATACCATAACTGGCCAAAAGCCCTAGAATACCTCCAACAACCATACCTAACAATCCGCCGCCAATAAGACCTCTCCAAGTACAGCCATCACCAATTAACCTACGATTATCCCATGCATTCTTTCCAAAGTCCATAGGTGTACCCCCACCAAAGACCAAAGCAGAACCATTGGAAAAATAAGCTGGAATCATTAAGTATATCGAATATATTATTATTGTTAGAACATCCATTTTTAACCACGATTTTTTTTATTAAATATAATACATTATCTTTAAATTAATTTATAAATAATTTTCTTCATCAAAGAATAACAATTTAGTAAAATAAGATTAAAAAACAAAAATATAGACAAAATACTGAATATTTATTATTGTAAATGAAAAAAAAACCTTAATGAATCTATAAACATTATTCAAAAATATTTCCAAATAATACATAATAAATATATTAAATAAATAACATAATTTATATATAATATTAATTTTATAATAATTTAACTGAATATCATAAAGAAATCGTTATTAATATATAAAAAAATTTTTTAGGGGAGGGATTAATATAGCAACAATCTCTAAAACGAAAAGTTTATGCCCAGAATGTCTAAAAATTTTGGACGCAGAAGTATATACTGAAAATAATGCCATATACATCAAAAAAACATGCCCAGAACATGGATTTTTTAATAACACATACTGGCATGATGAGGAAGCTTATAAAAAAGCTTTAAAATATGGTGCGGAACCACACCAATTAACAAATTTAAATGAAAATATTACAGGAGATTGTCCTTCAAATTGCGGTTTATGTAAAGAACATGAAAGTCAAACAATACTAGGTCTAATCGATGTTACAAATAGATGTAATTTACAATGTCCTATTTGTTTCGCAAATGCAGCAACTTCTGGAACTTTGTATGAACCGTCACAAGATGAAATCAGACAAATGCTTAAAAATTTAAGGAAAAACCAGCCAGTCGCTACTCCTGCAATACAATTCTCCGGTGGAGAACCTACTGTAAGAGATGATATAGTAGACTTGATAAAAATTGCTAAAGAAGAAGGATTCACCCATACACAGATAGCAACAAATGGTTTAGCATTAGCAAATGATGAAAATTTAGCAAAAGAACTTAAAGAAGCAGGACTTAATACAATTTATTTACAATTTGATGGTGTTACTGAAGAACCATACATCAAAACACGTAACGCTAACATATTAAGTAAAAAACTAGAAGCAATAGAAAATTGTAGAAAAGCACGTCTTGGAATTGTATTAGTTCCTACTTTAGTAAAAGGAATCAACAATGACCAAGTAGGTCAAATTATTAAATTTGCACTAGACAATATCGATGTAATTAGAGGAGTTAACTTCCAACCAGTATCCTTTGCCGGTAGAACACCTTCAGACAAAGTCGAAGAACAACGTATTACAATTGATGATTTTATGAAAAATGTTGAAAAACAAACTAATTTCAACATCACCGCTGATGCATTCTATTCCGCATCCACAGTAGCTCCTATTTCCGACTTAATTGCAGCAATGAGTGGAACGGAAGCTGAAGTTACATTAACATGTCATGAACATTGTGGTATCGGTACTTACGTATTCAAAGAAGAAGATGGAACTGTAATTCCAATCACAGACTTCATTGATGTAGACAAATTTATGAAATTAATTGAAAAAAGCATTCCAGATATTCAAAAAAATTCCAGAATCTCAAAAACTAAAACAATCGCTCGTGCACTAAAAGAATTACCAAAAACAGTTGATACCAAAAAATCACCATCATATATCAACATCATCGACTTACTTAAAAACATATTCATAAAACAAGATTATGATGCATTAGGTGAATTCCACGTAAATGCTTTGTTAATATCATGTATGCACTTTATGGATCCTTTCAACTTTGATCAGAACAGAGTGCGCAGATGTGTAATTCACTATGCTACTCCGGATGGTAGAATCATACCTTTCTGTTCAATGAATAATTTATACAGAGAAAGTATTGAAGAAAAATTCAATATTCCTTTAGACTCCGATAGAGCTAAAGAAATAATGGCAAATATCCGTAAAGCAAGAATGGAACGCAAATAATTCATCACCCCCATTTACTCTTTTTTTTAAAAAAAAAAATATACTTAAAAAAATATTATAAATTCCATATTTTAATAAACTTAATAGTTAATTAAAAGATGGAAAAATTATAAAATTACTGTTAAAAATTAATAAAACCTTTTTTGATATTTAATTAATTATTTAAGAGTATACTCTAAAAAATATGCTATTAACCCAATACATTTAAAAATAAATGTATTTATTAATAATAAGTTAAATAAATAAAGATAGTGAATTTTAATAGTGATAAGATTAAATATTACAAACATATCTTTAAAATAGGTATGAATAAACTAAAAAAAATTAAAAAACAAAAAATATTTCAATCAAACTATTAAAATAAACGAAAAATATGTTTATTTAATAAAAATTATAGAATATTTAGAATATTTATATAATCTATATATCCAAATTTTGGAGGTTCAGTATGGCACAATTACCTTTAACACCACTTGGAAGAATTATTAAAAGTGGTGGAGCAGAACGAGTAAGTGAAGATGCAAAAATAGCATTATCAGAGTACTTAGAACAAATATCTGAAGAAATAGCAATACTAGCAATGGAACATGCTAAAGAATCAGGTAGAAAAACACTTAAGGCAGAAGACATAGATGCTGCTTATAGAAATTTTTACTAGATAAGTAATTATTCCTATCTTTTTTTATATTTCTTTTATTTTTTCAAACTCTTTTTCAGGTAGCTTGACATTTTTATAATAAGTTTTATCCTTTTCAACTATTTTAAATGCCAACACATCATAATCCACACTTAAAAATAAATTATCATATGTTAAAACTTTTAAAGACACTATCGGATACAACAACCTATCCCCAACTTTAATAGAACCCAATAAAAATCTTTTTTTTCCTAACATTACAACATCTAGCTCCTTAATAATACTATTAATTTTCGTAAATTTTTATTTTTTAGAATTATCCAAAAAATCCTTAGAAAATTAAAAAACAACATATCAAACTTAATATTCATATCTGATTTTAAAGTCATTTGATTGATTTCCGGTGTCAAAACGACTCTGAAATTTAAGGGATATAACGGTGCAAACAAAGCCCATAACAAATTACAAAACTTAATTGTTAAATTATTGTCAGATAATCCCAAATTTATTATTGCATATGACTCTTCAAACTTACATATTTTTAATAGTAATTTAATTATTCCATATAATTCCTTCTTAGATTCATTTAGTAATGGATAGGACTCTTTAATTTTTGATAAAAACTCCGTATTATCCTCATCTTTTTCAGGTTTTTTTGAATTGTTACTGATAAAGGTATAATTAACCAATGAAATATCCTTATTAAAAATAGATAATTGAATTATTAAATTAATGTTTTTTTCTATTGATTTGACAATAAAAAATAAATTCAATACGATAATTTTTATATCATAATCATAGTCAAGATTATCATTCTTAAAATTTATATGTAGATGCCACGTTTTAAAGAATAATAAAAAAAAGAGTACTACTATAATAATTAACAGGATAACCAATATTTCAAATAACATGACTCTTCAATCTCATAAATTTAATCATACTCTTAATTATTATTGTAGAATAAAAAATTATATTTTTGTTGTGTCCTTTTTTGGTTTAATTTTAGTTTTAATTTGATCAATAGTACTATCTTGAATATTTTCACTAGCAGGTTCTACTTTGGAATTCTCGAACAGACTAAAAATAGTTTTTCCTACACCGGTCAATAAATCTTCTAAAGGTGTGTCTGTCTGATTAACTTGAACTAATTCAACACCATTTGGTCCAGGAATATCATGATAAACTATAATTAATGCTACTGGATCAATAGAACCTCCACCACCAGCACCACCTAAATTAGTTTGACTATTTCCCTCATTATTTGCCACTCCTACACCAAAACCCAAAGCTGCTTTTGAAATAGGAATTATTGTTTTATCCCTAGTTGTTATGGGAGTACCGATGATACTATTTGTATTCATTATTTTTTGTATTTCCGATAATGTTTTTTCTACTGAATTATCAAGATCCATAATAAATCCTCAATAATAATTGTATAATATGTTATATCTTTTTTATTTTTTAATAATGTTTGTTTTATATAAAAAAATAATTGAATTATTAAATATTGACAGTACAACAATAGATTTAAAAATAGTTGTTTTAGTAAAAAAGGGTTATGCCGTGAGCCGGACTTGAACCAGCGACATCCAGATCTTCAGTCTGGCGTTCTCCCATCTGAACTATCACGGCGAAACAAAAATAAATTATGGGCCGAACGAGATTCGAACTCGCGATCCCCTCCACGTCAAGGAGGTATCATACCTCTAGACCACCGGCCCAGAAATATCTTTTTAAAGACTAATACTATATTACTAACTCATACTATATATACTTTATGGTATGTACTGTAAAAAAAATTATAAGCGACGGGTTAATTTATGAATAATAAATTCACCAATTAATCCACCAATGCTCGTTAATATAGTACATAAAACAATTGCCACAATTACAGTCAACAAATCTTTAGCTGCTATAAGAGTAATCAATCCAACAACAATACCCAATGTTGATGCGGTTTCTACTGAGTCCCTATAGCTCATCCTTGGAATAATCATCACTGACATCAAACCGGATAAAACCAAGGCTACGGAAATCACCAAAGTTAAAGAATACATATTTTGAGTAGCAAATGCCATTACATCACTAGGTAATTCAGAAGAACCTAAAATATATTGAATTCCTATCAATGAAAAGAAAAAGAAATCAACTAATCCTATAATCAATGAAAAAATTCTTACAATAATACTGTTCTTAGGAGAAAAATTTTCTCCGGACTTAATAATTATTGTCCTTGTATTACCCATATTAATAGCATCAATTCCCATATTTTGTTTATCATTTTGATACTGTTGAATACTTTCTAAATCGTATTGCAATTGTAAATTAGTTGATCCACAATGTAGACACGATGCCGTTTCCTTTGGATTTACTGAATGACATGATGCACATACCTTATTATAAGAGATTTGTGGAATTAGCACATCATTTAACATCATTTGTAACTCTGTATTATTACAGGCAAATTCTAATGTATGCCCACAGTTTTCACATTTATCAAAGTTTAATGGACGAGATTCATCTACTTCAATAAATTTTTTACAATTACGACATACTATATAACTCATAATTATCAATTCTTTACTTACTCTTAATATATATTTATAATTATCTTTATAAATCTATTTTTTCAGATTGTAGATAAGTTCTTTTACCTTCAATAATCTTTACATCAACAAAAGAACCAACTTCTACATCTTCCACTATAACATTTTTATATGAATTAGTATAACCAACAAACCCTCCAGAAGCACCTTTGTTAGTTATTAAAACTTTTTGTATTGAACCTTCATATTTTTTATTGTTTTCTAACATTACTTCCGTTTTTACTTGGTTAATTCTATGTGAACGTTCTTTCATAACTTTATGGTCTATTTCCTTCAAATTACTGGAAGTTGCACCGGGTCTGTGCATATATTTGGAGATATGAATAATATCAGGTTTTATCTCATAAAGTAAGTCCACCGTATCCTGGAAATCTTCTTCAGTTTCGGTAGGATACCCAATGATAATATCAGTAGCAAAAGACAAATCTGGTATTTCCTTTTTAAACTTGTTGAGAATATCCTTATATTCCTTTAAAGTATGTAGTCTGTTCATCTCTTCAAGAACTTTGGGACTGCCCGTCTGAATCGGCAGATGAACAAAATTATATATTTTTTCATTATTCTTAAAAGCATCTATTACTTCATCTAACTGCCCGATTAAACTTTTAGGATTCATCATACCTACACGAATACGAAAATCGCCATCAATTGATGCAAGACGATTTAATAGTTCCGAAAAAGATTCACCACTATCCAAACCAAAACATGCAGAATCTTGGGCAGTTACCTGTAATTCCTTACATCCATTTTGAATAGCTTGCTCTGCTTCTTCAACAATTACATCAATAGGATAGCTGATTAAAAAACCTCTTGCTATTCTTGTACAACAGAAAGTACATGCACCATTACAGCCCTCACAAATCTGAAGAATGTGTGTTAAAGAATCGAAACGTTTGTAATTTTTTCCTGCCTTTACAATATTGGTTTTACCATACTCATGCACTACTTCTCCCATTACCGCTTTATCAACAACATCATTTATCTGATCCAATTTATGAGGACCAACCCAACAATCATCACCAGCAAATTTGTTAAGCCTTATAGGATCAACTTCAACCATGCATCCAGAAACTATCAATTTCTTATCAGGATATTCTGTTTTGAATTTATTAATTTTTGTAATCATTTTTTGTTCAGTAGGTAATTTAACATAACATGTATTTAAAATAATAACATCAGCATCATCCAAATTATCTACCAACTCATGTTGCTCTTCCAATAATGTTGCCATTATTTCTCCATCAGCTTGGTTAAATGTACAACCATGTGATTCCAAATATACCTTCATTATATCACTAAAAATCAGTTATAATTTTTTTCTTTAGATGTGACTTTAACAACATATTCTGATAAGTCATATTTCACTTTTGATTTATCCTTTGAAGACAGTAATTTACCATAAATTCTTTTAATAACTCTTGCATAGGCAAACCCTTTTTTCATATTTCTTTCTAAAGTTTTTATACCATATACTCTGAATTTTAAACCGTTTACTTCCCCGACATCACCTATTGAAATAATAAATTCCCTTTCAACTTCAATTTTATGTGAAATTACATTTCCCTGATGATCAATTGATAAACCAATCCTGGCTAGAGTATCTAACGATTTAGCCCAAATAGTTTTAATATCCACAACAGGACATTCATATACCCTATTTCCATCAACATTTTCTATTGAAGTTACTTCAACATCCTTATCGTCAATGTAAAGGATAGTGCCTGTTTCAAGATATTCATCCGAATATAATGTTACATTGGTTTTCCAAGATTTTTCAAACTCACTAATAACTACCCTAACTTTAACTTCATATGCCTCTTCAGGAGCTGTTTCATGATAAACATGATTACATTCCGCACATTGAACCAATAATTCAACGTTTTTCTTTCCTTTAGATTTCAATATATTATATTCATCATTACCACATACTGGACAAACCATCTATTTTTCCTCCTTTTTATTTTTCAAATATTGCTCTACTAATCCGCCGTTTTCTAAAATTTCCAATTTTGTTGGATCAAACGGCTTGAAATTAACTGTAACATCTTTGGTAATATTAGTAATGATACCCTTTTCGACATTAACTTCAACAATATCTCCTTCATCAACATCAATATCTGCCGTGATTACTGGCAACCCGATATTAATAGCATTTCTGTAAAATATCCTTGCAAAAGATTTTGCAATTACTACTGAAACTCCTGCTGTTTTAATTGCAACTGGAGCCTGTTCTCTTGAAGATCCACAACCAAAATTCCATCCGGCAACAATAATGTCCCCTTTACTGACTTTTTGAGAAAATTCAGGATCTTCCGCCTCCATAACATGTGCTGCTAAATCTTCAGGATTAAATGTTCTAAGATATCTACCTGCTATGATAACATCCGTATCAATACTATCCCTAAATTTCCATGCTTTTCCTTTCATAATATCCATATTATTCACCTATCTTTTTAGTACAGACCCATGATTTTTTGCTTTAGTTACTATAATCTTAGCATTATTTCCTGTTAGTTCAGTTAATTCCTTTGAAATAGATTTAGAATTAGTATCAGTTATACCAAAACATGTTGGACCAAAAGAACTCATACCAACACATGGAATTCCTAATTCTTCCATATCTTTTAGTAAATAATTTATTTTAGAATCTTGCAAATTTCTCTCTATTTTTTTAAAACCTAACGATTGTATTTTATGTACAGCATCCCCAAAACTGACTATATCCTCCTCAAGTACAGCCGGCATTAATTTCATCAATGTCAAATAGGATATTCGTTCCACATCTTCTATTTTAATTGGAGAATAAGATTGAAATATGTCAACCTCTTTTTTTCCAGAAGCCCCCTGTTGAATATTTGGAGTTGCAAGGATAATATCCCAATCCTCCGGAAACTCATATCTGGCAATCAGAGGTGGTGGTGAAACTTTTGAAGCCGAGGATGGAAGATAATCTTTTTTAATAGACTTCTTATGTCCCCCATCAACAATAAACCCTCCGTTTTCAAAAGAATAAACGCCTATACCACTAGTTCCTCCCCTTTGTATAATTTTAGCTAAATCAAGAACATCCATCTCAACATCATTCAATGATGAAATTAATTTACCAATGGACAAAGCCAATTGGGTTCCTAATCCCAGTCCATGATGAATAGGATATAATTCTTTAATTATAAAAGAATAATCTGTGTCAATATTCAAAAAATCCTTAATTTTTTTACTTGCATCTAAAATTTTTGATTTGTAGATGTCATTATCAAAATGTTTTAAACCATCCTCAAAAATTATGCTTGTTTCATCCTTAGATTCATTACATTCAATTATTAATGAAGGATCTTCCAAAGTTATTCCAATACCTCCATCCAATCTTCCTTCTAAACCGTTAAGGTCTATTAAAGACAAATGTAATCTCGCAGAAGTTTCAATTTCCAAAATAATACAACCTAAAAAGAATGTTAATTAAAATTTCATAAACTATACTTATGTATGTGAATAATCATTAATAGTATTATTCATTTTAAAAAAAAGAAGAAAAAAAGTTATAAAAAGATGAAAAAATTGTTTAAATAAACTTGGACATATATGGACCATTTTTATGGTATCCTAATTTCCTGTAATAATCACGAACACCAATACCGCTAATTATCAACATTTTATCTTTATTAAACTCATTTTTTGCTATATTTTCTGCTTCTTTAAGTAATTGAGCACCAAAACCCCTATGCTGCCATAAGTGATTATCATTTTTACCTATTTCCTGCATTTGTCCATAAACATGCAATTCACGTATTAATGCACTACTATCCGTAATCTCCTGCCTAAAAATATTTTCAGATGGAATTCTTAAGCGAGTGAAACCGATAAGTATGTCATTATCCGGATCTTCAATTGATAAAAAGATTTCAGTTCCACCAGTTACCATATAATCTGTTCTCAACAGTTCAATGTTAGAATAATCCGGTTCAAATCCATGAGCCTTTTTATGTCCAACCTCTCTGCAGCGAATACATTGACATTGAACATCTTCTTCTTCCAGTTTATTGTATACCAATTCACCCAAATTAGACTTTTTAACTCCTGCATCAATTAAAGTTGCAGGAATATCTCTCTGAATTCTCATTGTACGAACCCATTTAGGAAGAATTTTCTTTATTTCCACTATCAAATCAACCGCTTCTTCCGAAGTATAAGGTTCATATTCACCTTTTTTCCATAACTCATAAAACTCAGAACCTTCCGTAACCAGACATGGATAAATTTTAAGCATATCCGGCGAAAATTGAGGTTCGGAAAAAAGTCTTTTAAACATGTTTAAATCACTGTCAAAAGTTGAGAATAAACCCGGCATCATATGCATTGCAACTTTAATCGCAGAATCCCTTAATAATTGGTTTGCCTCTATAACATCCTGAATAGTATGTCCCCTATCAACCCGTTTGTATCTGTAATTATACAGTGTCTGTACACCAAGTTCAACACGGGTTACCCCATACTCCAACATTCTGTTAATTTCTTCCTTCTTAGAATAATCAGGTCTTGTTTCAAAAGTTAAACCAACACATCTGACTTTGCTATGTTCATTAGCTTTTTGAGCATCTTTTAAATAAACAAAATCATTTGGTGGAATTATTTCTATTTCCCTTTGATTTTTAGGAATTTCAGAACTGACTCTCTCAAAATCATTCATTGCCCTTAAACATCCTGTTACAAACCATTCCTGATAATCCAAAGTTCTTGATGCAAACGTTCCTCCCATGATAATTAATTCTACTTTATCAATAGGATGTCCAATATTGTTCAATTGATATAATCTATTAAATGTCTGCACATAAGGATCAAATTCAAACATTCTGGCCCTTAAAGCAGCCGGTTCTTCACCGGTGTAACTAGGAGGAGCAATACTGCTTTCAGGACAATATTTACATCGTCCATGAGGACATTTATGTGGACTACACATCACCGCAACAATAGCAACTCCAGATATTGTTCTGGATGGTTTTTTCATTAATATAGGCCTCAGTAATTCTATCTCATCATTTTTAGCATACTGCAATATTTTAGAATTACTCATAAAACCGGGTAAGTTCAAATCCCTACATGTTTGAATTTTCAATTTTTCCAAATCCTTTTTAGTAGATACGTTACCCTTAATAGCCTTTTCAATAATTAATCTACAAGCTTCTTCCATATTATCCAAACACTCCCATAAACTATCAATAATTATTAAAGCAAAGAATGTATTATTCTAGTTAGACATAATAATAATTATTATTAACAAAGGTGATTATCATGAAAACTTCCAAAATAATAGGTAAAAAAGTATTAGATTGTAATGCTAACGATATCGGAAAAGTCCATGATATTGACATAGATCTCAAATCAAACAACATCAATACAATTTTTATAACCGAATCAGGAGAACTAGGTTTAAGAAAAATTAATTATAAAGTAACTCCCGACATGATATTAAAAGTTGGCGATTATTTACTTTTAAATATTCCTAAATCAGAAATAGCCTCAGACAAATCCAAGGATATTCCTGATGTTGAAATTGTTAACCCAAGTGAATTAGAAGATAAAAGTAAATCAAAATAATTCACTTACTTTTTTTCTTGTAAAGTTTTTACAGCTTTTGGAAACTCTTCTCTAAATTTTTGTACTTGTTCTGTTGGAATAGAGAAACTAACCCTGATATACCTATTTCCAAACAATTTACTTGTATAATTTCCTTCACGTACAAAGATACTTTTTTCTTTTAACAGATAATCAGATAATTCTTCTGGAGTTACACCAGTTTCTGTTAAATCAATGGTCATCATATTTGCATCAACAGGATATAATGGTAAAAATGTTCCAGGAGTTTCATCAACTGCCTCTTTAATTAATTCCTGATTTCTGAAACAGATATCTTTAACTTCATTAATCCATTCTTGTTTACTTTGTAAACCTGCTATACCAGCTTCTTGTGCCAGTGAATTGGTACCTAAATCATTTATTACACTAGCTCTCATTTTCCTAATCAATTCTGGAGAACTGATTACAGAACCAATTCTTAAACCGGCCATACCAAATATTTTTGAAAAACTGTAAATAGTTATGGTATGTTCGGGTGCATAATGACCTACAAGATGATGTTCCCTTGCAAAGTCTTTGTAAGTGATATCATGTAAAACAAAAATATCATTCTCTTTAGCTATTTCAGCAATTTCCTTAATTTCCTCTTCAGTATATGTATAACCCATTGGATTCATAGGATCAATGAGAATAATCATTTTTGTTTGTAAATCTATGTTTTCCCTAATCAGTTGTGGTGTTAATTTATATCCACATTCCTCATTGTAAATCGGAACCTCTTTAACGTGATGTCCAAATCGGTTACAGAAATTGTTAATGATTAAATATCCCGGATCAGATGCAATCGTATTGGTTGTATGATGTAATGTTGTACTGATTGCCAAATATAATGCTTCTGTTGCACTTGCGGTAATCTGTATATCATATACTTCAGGATCAAAATCCAAATCCTTAAGAATTAATTCCTTAATTTCTGGAAAACCTTCTGGTGGTGGGTACTTACAATAATTTCTTTTTCTTGCTGCTTCAATTAATGCATTTTCTATATGCTTATCCTTTTGTAAATGATTTGTATTTTGTCCCATCCATATTAAATCTTCTTTTTTATATAAATAATCAAAAAATTCATTAACTGTATTAAAACCAGTAGGAACTTTTTTTTCTTTCTTTTTGAATACCATAATTTAACTCCTTATAATTGTTTATGAAATACCTCTATCAGTAATCTCAAAAGTTACTGTTTGACCTGGAGATTTATTTTTATGCCTTTGTAATGTGGCCGTTCTCGTTAAAGAACCTAAATTTTTTTCTATTTCAATGATAATTTTACTCCAATACTTTAATACTGTTCCACCTATAGGCTCTACAATAATATCATCCGAATCAAATGGAGAATAAATTTGATTTGTTATTACTATAGCAATATCAAATTCCCGACTAAGAGTTAATAATTTGGCCATCACTCTACCTAATCTCTTATTAATTTCTGATGGATCCCCATCTTCTACCCTATATAATGCAACAATAGAGTCTATGATTAAAATATCAATTGTATCATTTTCTTTAAGCAAATCTTCAATATTCTGAATATCCAATAATTGTTCATCAAACGTTTTTGGTTCTAACAAATATATGTTACTTGCAATTGAATTAAAATCAGGACCCGCTATTTGTTGAATTCTTTCTAAAGATAAACCACCTTCAGTATCCATAAAAACAGCTTTATTGCCATTTTTTGTAGATTCATATAAAATCTTTAAAACAACATTAGTTTTTCCACAACCTGGTGGTCCGTAAAACTGGGTTATAGCCCCTTTTTCTATACCCCCACCCAAAAGTTCATCCAGTGATGAATTAGTTGGAATAAGAACAGATTGTTTTAAGTCTGAAAGTGTTTTCATTAAATATCTCCATCAAAATTTTATAGACATAATTCTACTATTACTTTGTCTTTAATAATATAAAATACTTGAGATGGATAATCAAAATAAGTCAAAAAAGAATAAAAAAAATTAAAATAAAGGGGGATTAAGTTGTAGTGTTTTCTGCAACTGAAGTCACATTAGTTGCTTGAGAGTTAGGATATTCATCAACTCCCCAAACACTAATACCTGGTTCAGAATGTGCAAATGTAAATCTGGTTACATTATATCCACTTTCTAAATATAGTTTTGTGAATACTGAATCTTCTAAGAAAGTATCGAACAGTACTGTGAAGTAAGAACCATCATTTTGACGAATTGCCATAATTGACATGTTACTATTGTTGTTAACAATTCTTTCCGATAATTGATTGTTTTCAACCAGTATCAATTTATGTGGCTTGATCAGTTCATTTCCAGTTCCTTCACTTAACTCATTAGCCAATCTTTCTTTATCTTCAGTTGTAAACATGTCTATTGTTTTATTCAACTTGGATTGATCAATATAAGCAAAGTTCATTGTTGAACCGTTAGTTTCATTGCTCGTTCCAGATACTCCCACTACACCATTATCTGTTCCTAAGGTAAATGATTTACCATTGATATTCTCTGTAGCACTTTGTGTAGCATAGTAAGAATAATGATGTGATGTCTGGTTTTCGAAATCCCAAGTACCGAAGTATGACCACCATGCTGCTTTTGAAAGCATATCTGAACTTAATATTAAGTAAACCGGTTTAGTATTTGATGGATGTGTTTGATCCAATACTGAATTTGCTTGTTGTTGATCCAAACCATAAGTTCCGGTTAATGCTGCACTAGCCTGTGTTCTATCCATAGGTAAAATTTCATTTAAAATTTTTACCGTTTTGGATGTATCACCTGTGTATAAATCCAAGGTATTGGATGCCTCTTCACCACTATTTGCCAACATTCTCAATATACCTGCAGATAAATCTTGATTTGAAGTCGACAGCGAGTTACCTATCCAGTATGCTCTCATGTTGTTCTGTGAACCTCCGTCAAAGACCACTTGTCTATCAGCCACTGCTGTGAACAAGTGACCGAAGTCCCACCAAGATGCCAATACAGAATTTTCAGGAGTGTTTGATTTAATCCAAGTCAATGTATTGTACATATCATCATTTGTACTTCCTACTGATTGTGAACTGGTCAAGTGATCAGCATATAAAGGACTTACTACTGCCAACAATAACAATACAATTGCAATAAATGTGACATATGGTTTCTGTTCGATTTTTAAATCAATGTAATTCAGGAAAATACCTACAGAAATACCTGCCATTAAAGCTATAGGTACCTCGAACTGTTCGATAAACCTTGTACCCTGTGTTAACATTACAGTTATACCTAATGTCCATAATATTAATAGAACAAATAGGAATAAATTATTGTATTTTTCATCTTGTGTCCATTGGAATTTACCTGGAATAAATCTATTTTCGTGTGTATGAGTAATTTCTTCTGCTTTTTTAGTTTTAGGTTTGTATCTTCTGGTTCTGAGTTTTTTCTCAGATTTTTCTTCTTTAGGTTCTTCAACCGTTACATCTTCTTCCACTTTTGGTCTTTTTCTTAATGCCAAGAACATTAATACAAAACCAAATAGTGCAAACAGTACTGTGAATGTTCCTCCACTGTTATTAAGAATATCAATAACTTGTGGAATTTGCATTTCCCCTACAGATACGTATACGTTAGGATATGCTGTACCTGCAGTTGCACTCTGTAAACTGGTTGACATACCGATAACACCCAATGTCGTATCAACAAAAGTTGAACCTACCGTAATTAGTAAGACAATTATTCCAACTATAGCAAATACTACAAATGGTATTGTTGCAGGATTATTAACCAACCATTCTTTTATATTTGATAAATCTTTTCCGTCTTTCCTATCCATTATATAAGAAGCAGGGAAATAAAGTATCAATGTACCAAAGGTTAATAATACCATATATGCGTACCCACTCCATGCAATTGAGAATAAACCTAGGAATAAAGCTGCTATTCCGGCATATAATGCTTTGAATATTGGTTTTTTCGCATAAATACTTTCAGTTAGGAAAAGTACTGTCATTAGCGGCAAGAGTACGTTGAACATATCTGTATCAAAGAAACCTCCGTATGTGTGTGAGAAATAAGCTGGTGCAGCACCGGCTATAATTCCGGCAATTATTGCTCCCCACATGCTTCCGGTGGCTCTTTTAACCATATAGAATGCAGGTAAGACAGCTAATGATCCGACAATTGGACCTAGCCAGAACGCTACCTGTGTTAAGGAAACATTTCCAAACATATTTACAAAATTATACACCCAAGCTGCCAACATGATAATTATCGGTTGATAATTAGCTTCCCTACCATTAGGAGACGTTGACAACGAATCCCAATCCGTTCCATTAACTACAGTATCACCCAAGTGCCCTGTATTTAAATAATTCTCGGTTAATCGGTAATTATAATATGAGTCTATCTCTGTAAAATACGGCATTCCAGTATCATCTTGATATAACGCTTTCATCTCCGGGTCAGATATTGCACCCAAGTTAACTGTTTCTGCCCTAATTGCAAAAACAACCAACACTAATAATAGCGCAACAACAATGGGCGCTATTTTTCTTAATAATTTCTTGTTATCCATGTGTTAATCTCCTTTGACCTCCGTATAGGTATGATTAGGATTTTCATATCATATACCTTCTCTTCTGATTATTTATTCAAATTATAAATTTTTCAATCGAGAATATATAACTAACATAAACGTGATTTGTTTACATCTTATTTATTAAATATCCTTATATAGATTTAAGTTCTAAGATATATTTAAAATATTAGAATTAATTTAATAATATTAAAGTAAATTTATTAAAAAGAAGTATTAATAAAAAAAGAGGGTACTTTAATAAAAACAATTTTGCAATCTCATTGTTAAAATTCTTTTACAAATTTATTAAAACAATAAAAATCAGATAATATATAATAGGTAATTTTAACAATAAAAGGTCTTTATCCAATACTTAAAAGAAGAAAAAACAGGTAGTTGAACATATGGCAGAAGAAATATTAAATTATTTTCAAAACAAAAAATGGTTTAGAGACAGAATAGAACATATAGAAGAAATTCCAGCTAGAAGAGCAAGATATACTCAAGAAAAAGTAGAACTGCCCAAACCATTACAGGATTACCTCGAAAAACATGAAATAAAATTATACACCCACCAATACAAAACACTCAATGAAGTACGAAAAGGAAATAATGTAATAATCACAACACCGACAGCAAGTGGAAAAACATTATCTTTCACATTGCCCGTTATCGAAGATTTGACAAATAACCCAAATGACACTGCATTATATATTTACCCAACAAAAGCACTAGCCAATGATCAACTTAAAAGTCTATTGAATATAGATAAAGAATGCGATTTAGGAATCTATCCCGAAAAATATGATGGTGACACCCCCAAATCCAAAAGACCGGAAATTAAAAGAAAATCAAGGTTAGTAATTACAAACCCTTACGAATTACATCTAATATTACCATGGCATCCCCAATGGAAAAGATTCTTTGAAAACATAAAATACATCATTATAGATGAAGCTCATCAATACAGAGGAGTATTCGGTTCCAACATGGCTTTTTTAATTAGAAGACTAAAGAGAATCTGCAAATATTATGGCTCTGAACCCCAATTTATTATTTCAACAGCAACCTTAGCAAACCCCGAAGAGTTTGGAGAAAAACTTACCGGTTTGAAATCCGTGATAATAGATGATAACGGTTCACCTTCCGGAAAAAAACATTTTATTTTCTTCAATCCTTTCGCTATCGAATCAAAAAATCCTTCAACACACAACGACACATTAAAATTATTTAAAACTTTTGTACAGAATAATTTTCAAACAATATGTTTTGAAATTTCACGGAAAATGGCAGAAGTAATTGCACTTAGATCAAAAACCGAACTTAAAAAAGAAAATCCCGAATTATGTGACAAAATTACAGCATATCGTGCAGGATATACTGTGGATGAACGTAAAAAAATTGAAGATAATCTAAAAAAAGGTAATTTGAAAGGTATTGTTACAACCAATGCATTGGAATTGGGAATTAACATCGGTTCATTAGACAGTGTAATAATTTCAGGATATCCTGGTACATTAATTTCCACATGGCAGCAAGCAGGACGTGCCGGAAGGAAAAATCAGGAAGCAATAATTACATTAGTTGCTTTTCAAAATCCGTTAGACCAATATTTCATGAAACATCCGGAAGTGTTCTTTAATAAATCTCATGAACATGCAATAATAGATTTAAATAATCAACAGATACTGCGCGGACATTTAAAATGTGCCGCCTATGAAATACCATTAAAGCTTGGTGAAATAGAAAGTTTTGGATTTGACGATGAGGGCATCGTAATTGATGAAATAGATGATTTGGAAAATGACGGCATTATTAAATACAAAGAAGGGGAATGGCATTACAATGACATAGAACTATTAAAACAGGACAAAAGTCCAAATTTTGAAGTAAACCTTAGTGATGTGATGTCTGAACCGTACAGAGTATTCAATGGAAATAGATTCCTGGAAGAAATGAGTGAAAAACAGGCCTTTAGAGAAGCTCATGAAAATGCAGTCCTGATACATAATGGTGATACTTATCTTGTTAGAGAAATGGACATTAAAGAAAAAAGGGTTTATGTCAAAAAACAAGATTTGAATTATTATACCCAAACATTAAAAGAAGTTGATGTTAGAGATTTAAAAACAGAAAAAGAAGAGAAAATTGGAAAAATCAAATTGTGTTACGGAAGATTAACAGTTACCGAGAAATATGACAGATACAATTTAATAAAGTTCAGCAAAATAACCGCTTCAAAGAAACTGAATCTTCCACCGTTAGACTTTAGAACAAAAGGATTCTGGTTTACAATCCCCTATGAGATTAGAGAACATCTGGAGGAATATCTTGTAACTGATGCAAAATTTAAAGATGCATTTATGGGTTGTCTCCAAGGAGTTGAAAATGTTTTACTCTCTGTGGCACCATTCCACGTAATGTGTGACAGTTATGATTTAGGTGGAGTATCCAAAAACGTTCATAAGGATACCTTAGATTCAACAATATTTATTTACGACGGTTTTGAAGGAGGTGTTGGACTAACACGTAAAGCATTCAAATTATTCGAAGACATTATTGAAATGGCATATGAACTTGTAAGAGATTGTGATTGTGAAAACGGATGCCCTGCCTGTATATACAGTTCACAGAATCAACAAGAAGACAAATATCTAAATAAACAGGGTACGTTATTAATATTAAAAGAATTAAATGAAACAATTAAAAATAAATAAAAAAAAAGAGTGTTATTCACTTTCCTCTTTTTGTGATTTTTCATAATCGGCAATTGAAGAAGTGAATCTACATTTAGGAAAACCTGTACATCCTATGAACTCACCAAATCTTCCCATACGTTTAATTAAATCTTCCCCACAATCAGGGCATTTACCAACAATTTCATTAGTTGATTTTTTTCCACCATTTGCACATTCAAAGTTTAAACATGCTCTTTGTCTAGGTTTACCATATGATATGAGAGGCAAACCACATTTTTCACATGTTGTTTTAAGTACACTAGCTCCTGCAGGTAAGGAATATGTTTTTTTACAATCTGGATAGCCTGTACAACCAACAAATTTTCCACCTTTAGGCGAGGATATGATTATTAAGTTTCCACCACAATCACATTTTCCGACAATTCTACTTTGTTCATATGCTTCAAATAGTTCCTTACCAATATTTTCCTTATTCATATCGATAGAATCCAAAATGTTATTTAGTTCTGATTTTGCTTCATTGATCACGTTTTCTTCTGTGAGTTTATTCTCTTTAATTTCTGAAAGATCCGTTTCGAACTCCCTGGTCATTTGTTCACTGGTAATCCTTTCAGAATATTTGGTAAGGGTATCAATCATCCGTTCTCCAAGTTCATTTACAGTAATTTTTTTTCCTTCAACATATTTTCTTGTGTATAATATTGAAACTATGTTAGCCCTGGTTGACTTGGTACCTAATCCCCTTTTCTCCAATTCCCTAATAATTGATGCCTGATTATATCTTGCAGGAGGTTTTGTCTCCTTTTCTTCACTTTTAACTTTAGCTTTTGTAGTTTCACCTTCTTTTACATCAGGGAACTCTTCATTTTTAACTTTTTTGTACTGATAAGGATCTAAACTTAACCATCCTTCCTTGGATATTCTTTGTCTAGAGAATGCAAATTCTTCCTCACCAATTTCCAAATCCACCTTTATTGACTCAAGTTCGGCTGGTTCACCGAACAGACTGATAAATCTATATGTAATTAAATCATAAATTTTTTGATAGTCTTCAGAGATATCCTTAGGCAATGTTCCTGTCGGATGTATAGCAGGGTGTGCTTCATCTGTTTTACTACCTTCATTAGGTTTTAACGGTTTCTTTAATGTTTTTATTTTTGCCTTATATTTAGGATCTTTTGATAATTCATTTAGAATATTGTCTAGTCCTAATGATTCAGGTAATTTTTGTGAAGATGTTCTTGGATAGGAAGTATATCCTTCCACATATAAATTTTGAGCAATTTGTTGTGTTTTTCTAGGAGTAAAACCAAATTGAGCATATGCTTCAGATTGCAAAGTTCCTAATTCAAATGGGAATGGCAAATCCTTTATAGATTTTTTATTTGTAATTTTAGTAATCTTTGCATCTTTTCCCTTACAATTTTCAAGAATTCGTTCCACTTCTTTTTTATCAAAAATTTTACCTTTTTTATGATCTGCAATAATTCCTTTTTCAATCTTAGCTTTAATTAACCAATAAGGTTCTGGAATGAATTTCTTAATTTCCTTTTCGCGTTCTGTCAATATTGCCAAGGTAGGAGTTTGAACACGACCGGCAGATAATTGAACATACCTATTTGTTACATTTAATACGGAATCTGTCATGGATTTAGAAATGTTTACTCCAAATAAATAATCCAACACATGACGTGCTTCACCACTATCCACCCAACTTTGATCTTCTTTTAATGGATAAGCTTCAGAATAAGATTTAATTAAATCTTTTTTGGTTAATGCAGAGAATTTCATTCTAAAAGACTTTTCTATTGAATCAACACCACATATATATTTTAAAGCATTATATCCAATCAACGTTCCTTCCGTATCATAATCACAAGCATGGATAAATCTATCAGCATCTTTAGAAAATTTTTTTATAGTGTCAATATAATTTTTTACATATTTCTTTGATTTATCTGTTTCATATAATGGAACCCATTCAACATCAAACAATCGTTTGTTTTTCTTGTCAGTAGCCTGTAAAGAAAAAAGATGACCTACTGCAGATAGAACGGTTGTTTTTTCACCATTTTCTTTAGTTATTTCATAGTATGGTACCCTTTTATATGAATTTTTAACTGGTGAATCAGATAAAGCTTGAGCAACCTTTTCAGCTACTTTTGGCTTTTCGCATATTATTAATTCACTCATAATTCATTCTCCCAAATTCAATTGTTGTATAATAAAAAATAATAGACTGAACTTATTATTAAATTACTGTTATTAATATAATAATTATTAATTATCTTTCCTATAAAATGATATTTTAACAAATAATATAAATATTAATCTAAAATTTCAATGAAAAAAAATTATAATTTTAAAAGACATAAGTTAATTAGTTATAAGATAAATTATTTAGAGTGATGTTGATAATGTTAATAGGAATTATTTCTGATACGCATATTCCCATACGCACTATGAGTATACCTGAAAAAGTTTTTGAAGTGTTTAAGGATGTTGATTTAATACTTCACTGTGGTGATATTGAAGTTAAAAGCGTTATAGAGGAGTTAGAAAAAATTGCACCTGTGATTGCAGTTCATGGAAACTGTGACCCGTATGTAGGTTATAATACACATGAAATAATTGAAGTTGAGGAAGTTAAAATAGGTTTAACACATGGTGTCGTATATCCAAAGGGAGATACCCAACAATTATACTATTTAGCCAGGGAACTGGAAGTGGATATTTTAGTCAGTGGTCATACACATAAGCCAATGATTCAACAAGAAGGGGAAATATTATTATTAAATCCGGGTAGCCCTACCCAACCAAGACTTAGTGAACCCAGTGTTATGTTATTAGAGATAAACGGTAAAGAAGTTGATGCAGAAGTAATTAAAATCGGAAAACCTACTTGCAAAGCATTAGATTTTTCACAATTCAAACATTGAGGAATAATTATGAGTAGATGGAAAGCAAAGCATGATAAGGAACATTATTATAAACTAGCAAAAAAACAAAATTATCGATCCCGTGCTTCATATAAATTAAAACAATTAGACAAAAAGTATGGACTATTAAAGCCTGACTATAACGTTGTGGATTTAGGTGCTGCACCCGGCGGATGGAGTCAGGTAGTAGCTGAATGTATTGGTGAAGAAGGTACCGGCCAAATCATCAGTGTTGATTTGGAATATATTAAACCTATAGACCATGAAGCATATACCGGAGTTAAAGGTGATTTTACCACGGAGGAAGTTCAAAATACCATCATCGAATTAATCGAAGGCAAAGCTGATTTAATATTATCTGATGCTTCTCCAAAATTAACCGGAATAAAGGATATTGATAATTTTAGAACTTATGACCTTGCAGTTGCTGTACTGAATATTTCCGATAACATTCTAAAAAATGACGGGAACTTAATAATGAAAGCATTCCAAGGTGAAGCTTACCAGGATTTGGTTAAAAAACTTAAAAAGAAATTTAGAACAGTCAAAACAACAAAACCCAACTCCTCCAGAAAAAGAAGTTCAGAAATGTATGTTATAGCTCGAGGATTTAGAGCACCAAAAGAAAAAAAGTAGAAAAAAAAAGCTTAATTAACCAGCAATTTGATTATAAATATCATTTGCTTCGTTAATTTTAATTTTTGTATCATTTAATTTTGTTTGAATATCTGAATCAGATTTTCCATTATTTATATCATTCTGAATAGAAGATATTGATTCTTTTATTTCAGACAATTTGACCTTTCCCGTATTAAATGTTGTTTTCACATTTGGATCAGGATTAGTACCTAATTTTTTATTCAAAGCTTCATATTTATTATTTATATCATTATATTGTGTTTTAACTTGATCCAACTGATCATATGATGTACCGCTACTTACAGTTGTTGAAACTGAATTTGATAAACTAGAAACAGCAACATAACCTACCACACCAACTGTTAACAATATTAAAAGTACTCCTATTATGGATATTGTTAATGAAGTAGTTTTAAATAATTTTAACCTCGACCTTTTCATTTGAAACCTCTAATAATCTATATTATATAAATATAAGAGAACATTAATTAATAAATTTTATGATATCAAAAAATTTTTTTGAAATAACCAATCTATAAAAATTATAAAAATTATAAAGTATATCATATGACTACAACAACAGCAGAAAATGAAAACAAGATTAGGTCTTCTGCATCATCAATAGTAAAGTTGGAAGAATTTTTTAGTGAACTTTGTAAAGATGAAATATTTGCAGTTTTAGATGTTTATCCAGAAGAAAAATCAGTTGTCATAGATTACAACAGTTTAGAAATGTTTGACCCTGATTTAGCTGATTTATTATTAGAAAAACCTGATGAAACACTAGAAGCTGCAACAAAATCTATTACAAATATTGATCCACAGAGAAAAAATGCACAGTTAAATGTCAGATTTTCCAATATCCGTAATCATGTAGCATTAAGAAACTTGCGCAGTGAATACATTGGAAAGTTTATTGCTGTGGATGGTATTGTCAGAAAAACAGATGAAATTCATCCTAGAATAATGACTGCTGTTTTTGAATGTAGAAGTTGTATGAGGATACATGAAGTTGAACAAAAATCAAATATCATACACGAACCTGCAGTTTGTACCGAATGTGGTGGAAGATCTTTCAAATTACTACAGGAAGAATCCCGATACATGGACACACAAACTGTTAAATTACAAGAACCTTTGGAAAACCTATCCGGTGGAGACCAACCAAGACAGATTAATATTGTACTGGAAGATGACTTGGTAGATACGTTAACTCCTGGAGATAAAATTAGAATAACGGGAATACTCAAAACCGTTCGTGATGATAGAACCAAACGATTCAATAATTATATATATGGTAACTTCTTTGAACCTTTAGAGCAAGAATTCGAAGAGTTGGAGATTAGTGAAGAAGACGAGGAAGAAATTAAACGTCTTGCCAGTTCACCGGACATTTATCAAAAAATTATTGATTCAACCGCACCATCCATTCAGGGATACTACGAAGTTAAAGAAGCAATTGCATTCCAATTGTTTGGTGGTAGTGCCAAAATACTCGAGGATAAAACACATATGAGAGGGGATATGCATATCCTTATTGTTGGAGATCCGGGGATTGGTAAATCTCAAATTCTCAAATATGTTTCAAAGTTAGCTCCCCGTGGTATTTACACCAGTGGTAAAGGTACCAGTGGGGTAGGGCTTACCGCAGCAGCAGTTCGTGATGACCTGGGAGGATGGAGTTTAGAAGCAGGTGCATTAGTATTAGGGGATAAAGGTAATGTATGTGTAGACGAACTTGATAAAATGCGCGAAGAGGATAGATCTGCAATACACGAAGCATTAGAACAACAAACCATTTCCATAGCAAAAGCAGGAATTATGGCTACCTTGAACAGTCGTTGTAGTGTACTTGCAGCAGCTAACCCAAAATTTGGTAGGTTTGACAGATACAAATCAATTGCCGAACAAATTGACTTGCCATCACCTATTTTGTCACGTTTTGATTTAATATTCATTATTGAAGACAAACCTAATGCAGAAAGAGACCATAGCCTTGCAGGACACATACTTAAAATACATCAAGACAGAAACATCAACTATGAAATCGATCCTGAGCTTATGCGTAAATACATTGCATATGCCCGTAGAACAGTCCAACCTGTATTATCCAAGGAAGCGGCAAAGGTTTTACAAGATTTCTATGTGACTATGCGTAGTGGAGCAATTGATGAAGAATCACCTGTTCCTATTACTGCCCGTCAACTGGAAGCTCTCGTACGTTTATCTGAAGCCAGCGCAAAAATCAGATTAAGTTCCGAAGTAAGTAAAGAGGATGCTGAACGTGCAATCAAATTACAGGAAGATTGTATGAAACAAGTCGGTTATGACCCTGATACAGGTAAAGTTGACATAGACAAAGTAGAAGGTAGAACTTCCAAATCAGAGCGAGACAAAATCAATATACTAATTGATGAAATTAAGGAGATATCCGATGAATATGGAGGCAGTGCTCCTAAGAATGTCATATATGGAAACTTAGCCGACAAGTATAACATTTCAGAAAATAAGGCAGATGACATGATCAATATGCTTACTAGCAAGGGAGTAATTTATTCACCAACTGCCGACCATTATAAAGTTGCTTAGAAAAAATTAAGTAATAAGCAAAATAGATAGTATATTATAATAAATAATTTTAAAAAATAATTTATACTATTTTATTTTTAATCACATTAATTATTGAATAATAAAACGATATGGAGGTAAATTATGGCAAAAAAAGATGCAGAATTTGAAGAGTATGAAGCTTTATTAGACAAAGCATATGAACAATTACCAGACAGAGTATTTGAGTCAATAAGATTTAAAATTCCAAAAGGATATTCAGTTATTCAAGGAAACCGTACAATCATTAAAAACTTTGGTGATGTATCAAGTACATTAAATAGGGATGCTCAACATGTACTTAAATATTTATTAAGAGAATTAGGTACTTCCGGTAACGTTGAAGGAAATAGAGCCATCCTTCAAGGTAAATTTACACACTACGTAATCAATGATCGTATCAAGGAATATGTTGACAACTTTGTAATATGTCACGAATGTAACAGACCTGATACTGTTATCATACGTGAAGATCGTATTGATATGTTGAAATGTAGTGCTTGTGGAGCAAGAGCACCACTAAAATCATTATAATAGTTCAACTATTATATATTTTTTTAAGCTCCAAAAACTCTTTTTACAACCAATTTAGACACAATTCTATATTAAGAGAGGATAGAATGTTTTGTTTACTGTGTAATAATGAAGAAAAATTATATGATGGTTTATGTAAAAGTTGTTACCTGAAGGAATTTGAACTGGTGAATGTACCCGAATACGCAACTTTCACAGTATGTTCCCATTGTGGTGCCACATTAAAACATGACAAATGGATTGAATCTGCATATTACGATGATGAAATAATCAATGATGCAATTCAGAAAGACATTACAATCAACGAAAAACTTGAAAACGTGGAGATTACCACAGAAATACTTACCAATAGAGGTACCATGTATGACTGTATTATCCATGCATACGGACAAGTTCTTGAGGAATCTATTGAAAAGGATTATCCTATTGAAGTAAAAGTCGTTAAGGGTGTTTGTCCTGACTGCAGCAAATTTCATTCAGGTTACTATGAAGCAGTAATACAATTGCGGGCCGATGACAGAAAACTGGAAGACAAAGAAATTCAAGAAGCGGATGAGTTCATTTCCAGTGAAATACAACGTCTATGTAAAACAAACAAGTTAGCATATGTCACTGAACGAATTGTATTGAAGGAAGGTATTGATTACCAGGTGGGTTCCCATAATGCCGCCCATAAAATTGCAGAAAATATGCAAAAACAATTCGGAGGAATTATCACCGAATCTAGAAAAATTGTAGGTCACGACAAATCCAAAAGTCGGGACTTATACAGATCTTGGATTTCGGTCAGATTACCTTCATTCCATAAAGATGACTTTATTGAATATAAGAATAACGTACTGCGAATCGAAAAAATTGGTAGCCACAAATTCGTAGGTTTAAATCTGGAGAAATATGAATCAGAGTCCATAAGCTGGAAAGAATATGATAAAATTGTAAAAGTCGGAAACACGGATGATGTTAAAGCAACAACGGTAACAAATGTTACTCCAACAGAAATTCAAGTCCTTGATCCCGACACTTACATGACTGTGGATTTAAATAAGAAGGATACCATGAAAAATATTAACATTGGTCAAGAGATTAATGTTATTAAGTTAAAAAATAAAATATACATAATAATGTAATCATTTAACTATCAAAACGGAGGAAAAATAAATGGATATAGATAAAGCAATAGAAAAAATTTCCAGAGATACTGCAGAAATTATTGATGTAGATGAATTAAAAGAATTACTTAAAAGGGATGAAAAAGTAGCTTATGTTGGATTCGAACCTTCCGGAAAAATTCACTTAGGTCACGCATTAACCATCAAGAAAATGAAAGATCTTGAAGAAGCAGGCTTTAAGATTAAAATTTTCATAGCTAACTTACACGCTTACCTAAATGGTAAAGGTACATTAAACGAACTTAATGAGATAGCCGACTATAATGCCAAATGTTTTAAAGCCTTAGGTTTAAGTGAAGATACCGAATTTATTTTAGGTTCCGATCGTATGACAAGCGAATATATTGTCAGAGTATTCCAAGCTGCTACCCTCACAACAATTCAAAGGGCACAGAGAAGTATGGCACAAGTTTCTAGAGATGAAACACACAACGTTGCAGAAGCTCTATATCCAGTAATGCAGGCATTAGATATCCATGATTTAAGTGCAAACGTAGCCGTCGGAGGAATGGAACAGAGAAAAATCCATATGTTGGCAAGAGAAATCCTTCCAAGAATGGATCTTGAAGCTCCGGTATGCATACACATTCCATTAATCCACGGAACTGACGGTTCTGACAAAATGAGCAGCAGTAAAGGAAACTTTATTGCTATCGACGATTCCCCTAAAGAAATTAAAAATAAAATAAATAAAAGCTTCTGTCCTATTGGTGTAGTTGAAGATAACCCTGTTATAGAAATGGCTCACTACTACATCTTTGATGAACATGAAAAGATGCTGATAGAAAGACCTGAAAAATTTGGAGGAAATCTTGAATTAACGGAAGAAGAATTGTTGGACACATATTCTAAAGAAGAACTTCATCCTATGGATTTAAAAAATACCGTTGCAAAATATTTAACTGAAAGATTTGCCCCTGCCAGAGAATACATGGAAAATAATTAGATACAGGGTGATAAAATTGGCAAGACATACAATGCGTGTATTATCAGGTTTACAACCTAAACAAGTAGACACCATGATAGACGAATATCATCTAAACATGCTTCAAAGTGACAACGGAATCATACTATTTGAAGGGGAACTCGAAGATTTAAGACGTGCAACCAAACATGTTGTAGACGTTACACTACCTCCGGGACCTACACTATCCGAAATGAAAGCAGCTGTGGACAAATTTGATGTCCAGCTAAAGCAGTCAAACGATGGTCCCCAATTACATGGTACCTATGAAGAAATAAATAATGCAGTCAACTATATCGTTGATATAATGACCGAAAGATTAGACTTATAATCATTCATAAATCTAATTTTTCTTTAATAATTTTTCTTATGTTCTCCTGAACCATTTCTAATGATAAAGAGGCATCCACTATTTCAATATTTTCTTCAGTGCCCTTTAATGATAAATAATTATTTCTTGTTTTTTCCAAAAATTGTAAATTTTCAAATGCTTCTTCCCTGTCACAACGAGTTATTGCTTCCCTTTCATCCAAATCCAACAATATTGTTAAGTCAGGTCTTGGTGTATGTATATTAACTTCATAAATCCAACTAGAATCTATCGATGAATTGTTCTGATAACAGATACTTGAATAAAAGGATCTGTCACTGATAAGGATAATGTCCTTTGAACCTTTAGCATCCATTATCTCTTCTTTTAGGGTTAATCTGTCTGCTGCAAAAAGTAAGGTTAACATCTGCTGATTAATGTCGCCGGTCGCATCAGGATTCTTCAATTCTTTACGAATCAGTTTACCAATATCGGAAGTAGTCGGTTCCACCATCTTTTTTGTTTTATAACCTAAACTTTCCAGCCAATCATTCAACAAATCTGTTTGTGTAGATTTTCCTGCTCCATCGATACCTTCCAATACAATATACATATTTTCACCAAAAAAATTAATTATTAATTAATAATATGTAAATCTATATTATTATAATAATGAATGTTTAGATGAGGTAGGTATATTGACTTATGAAACTTGTAAAGTTCTTTCACCGGCAGGTTCAATGGATGTTCTGAAACCCGCCGTGTTCAGTGGTGCAGACTTTATTTATCTGTCCGGAACAAAATACGGTGCAAGGGATTATGCAGAAAACTTCAATTATGATGAAATCAAGGAAGCAATAAAATTTTGTCATGAATACAACGTTAAAGTATTTGTTACTGTAAACATATCCCTTTTAGAAAAGGAAATACCTGAAGTAGTGGATTACGTTTATTTTTTATATGTGCAAGGCGTTGATGGCGTTATAATACAGGATATAGGATTAGCAAGCATTATAAAACAGTTAATGCCGGATTTAAGTATTCATGCTTCCACCCAGATGACAATATATGACTATTCCTTTGTTAAATGGTTAAGCGAAAATAATTTTGACAGTGCCAACATTTCACGTGAGGTGCCTATAAGTAGAATAAAAACAATTTCTCAAAAATTAAGGAAATACAACCATGATATTAACTTGGAAGCATTTGTACATGGAGCATTATGCTACTGTTATTCGGGACAATGTTTAATGTCATCATTCTTGGGAGGAAGAAGTGGAAATAGGGGATTGTGTGCCCAGCCCTGCAGAATGAGATACACATTTAAAGATTATTACAATACATTACTGAAAGAATCGGACTACATATTAAGCACCAAGGATTTATGCACCTACAATAACGTGAAAGAGATTATTGAATCAGGAGTGAACTGCTTAAAAATTGAAGGCAGAATGAAATCCGGTGAATATGTTTCAAGTACAACCTATGCCTATAAAAACATTGTCAACAATAACGCAAATAAAGAGGATTACCTGTTGTTAAATTTAGCGTTTAACAGAGGTTTCACTGAAGGATACATTTCAGACAAAAGTCCTCATGAAGTAATTGGCAGAAATCGTTCAGGAAATCAGGGTTATCCAATCGGTAAAGTAATCAAAAGTAACGATAGGGAAATAACCATTAAATTTTTCAATAAGCGCTTCCCCACCAAAGTAGTTAACGGCGATGGCTTAAAATTTGAATATGAAAATGAAAGCTGTGGAATGTATGTCAGCAAGATACTATCCCAGAATAAAAACAAAATCACGATAAAACTAAAAAAGGGAATCCACGTTGAAAAAGATTCCTTGGTCTATATCACATATTCAAAATATTTGAAAGATAAAACAAAGTCCATAATAAATGAAAAACTGATTCATAAAACTGAAGTTAACCTTGAAATTACAATAAATAATGACTCACAAATGGAAGTAAAAGCAACAAGTGATATGGTCGACAAATCCATATCCTACACAAGCGAAGAAAAATTTGAAGAGGCAAAAAACAAACCGCTGACCAAGGAAAGCCTAAACAAACAACTCAAGAAAACAGGAAATACAACATACCTGATAAAAAACATCACATACGCCAACTTCAAAGAAAACCTGTTCCTACCAATATCAACCATAAATAAGATCAGACGGGAAATCATAGAAAAAATAGACAAAGAAATAACAAAAACAAGCATTCCAACAAAAGAAAAACAGAAGGAATATAAAATCAGAATAAACGAATTCAAAAACCAACACTACAAAAAAATGGAACATGACAAAAAAGAAGAAAAGTGGAATGTGTATATCAATAGCCTAAAACAAGCAGAACTGATAAAAAGCCATGAATACATAGATTCAGTATACTATGACGGAAGCTACAATTATAACAACATTGAAAGCTACATAAAGGGAATATCCGATGAATTAATAGAATTACACAACATCATACCTGATAAGGAAATAGTATGGATACTGCCCCAGATATTACTAGACAATGAATTATCACACATAAGTGAAATAATAGTGAAACTAAAATTCCATGACATCGACATCAAAATCCAAACAGACAACATAGGAGTGGCAGACAATATAGACACGGACACCTATGGAAACAACCTGAACATATACAACAATTATTCAATAGAAAAATTATACAATGATCCCGGATTCAGGAAATTAGTAATATCAAATGAAATTAGCTATGAAGATATCAAGCAACTGAACCATCAAAAATGTGAACTGGAATACGTTATCTTCGGACACATACAACTAATGATAAGTAGAGATAATTTTGAAGACCTGATAGAAGAAGAAATAACAAACACATACTATCTTATTGATAAAAGAAACAAGAAATTCAGGGTAATGAAAGATTGTTATGACAACAGCCACATATTGGATTATCGCATATTAAATCTTGAAAAATATTTAACAAGACTACGGAACACCAGCATAAACAACTTCACAATAGATTTAAGATTTTTCAATATGAGAGATACTGAAACAATATTAAATCATTTTAAAGAAAACAATGAAGGATACAACAATACAAAATTAGAACTGACAGAAAACAATAATTTCTTTATAGGAAATATAGAAAAAGGAGTGTATAAAAACAAATAATTACACAATCCCCACCATTTTTAAGCCAATATAAAGAACAACCAAAATGTGCAACACCTTAAGTTTATCCGAATCAACTTTTTTTGAAAGATTTGCAGCATATCCCGAAATGACAGTGCTGGTTAAAGTTAAAAAAACAAACTGAATAAGGTTAACATAACCCACAGAATATGCCGGAAGACCGACAACATTCCATCCCAAACAGATATAAGCAATCATACCCCCCAGACTGGTGGCAATAATTGATGCACTGCTTGTACCGATAGCCTTATGTGTAGGATATTTTAATACCAATGTCAGAATAGGTATCATGATGATACCTCCACCAACACCTAAAAGTCCACACAGCAAACCTCCGATTAATCCCAACATTGCATGAGCCAATGAACTTTTACTGATATTGTCGTCATTATCCGGATATTTCAGAAATATCATATTGACAACAGCAAATAAACACATCAGACCGAATAAAAACTTTAAGATGGAAACATCAACATTTGTGGATATGAATGCACCAACAATTGCACCGACAAAACCCAAAAACATTATATACAACAAATAATCCGTGACAACCATTCCATTATCATAATGTTTTTTCGTACTTCTAATCATGGTAACAAAAATAACAGACAAACTTGTGGCAAATGAGACAGTCAAAGCAACACCGGGTTCAACTCCACAAGCCTCCAGAAGATAATACTGAATAGGAGTCAAAATAACGCCGCCGCCTACACCAAGCAGCCCCGCCATTAGACCACCAATACATCCACCCAAAAGCAACAATAAAACATAAACGATAAAATCCATAAATTCACCTGTAAAAAAATATACAAGGAGCACAAATAAATTCTTAATAAAAATAAAAGAATTAACGTTAATTAATAATTTATTCTTACTTAAATTAATACTTTTAATATAAGAAAAATTAAAAGGAAGTTTTTAAAAAAATAATAATAACTATTTTTAAAAGGTCCAACAATAAATGGAGGTGTGAACAATTTACGAAATTGAAGAAATCAAAGGAGTGGGAACAAAACTAGTGGAGAAAATCATACAAAAGTATGGAAGCTATGAAAATTTTGTCGAATCAATAGAAAACTATGAAATAGAAGGACTAATGAACGTGCAAGGCATCAGCCAGAAAATAGCATTAGACATAGTACGAAAAATACATGGAACCTCTGAAAATGAATTTTTTAAAACTGAACAATCCGAAAAGATATATGACGACATAATAAGCAAGATACTAACTTTTGCAAACACCGATTATTCCAGAACCAGAGTATTATTACTTAACCCAACAACAGACTATGAAAAAATAATCGAGACGCAAAACAGTATACAAAACACTTTGGAACAAACTAAAGACTTGGACTATGATTACATACGAAGCCTATATGCAAAGGTTAACCCATTGGACAATAATATAAGTCCACGATTTAATGACGAATATGCAATAGTATGTGAAGACTATGAGGACTATCTGACATTAATAAAGAAAGACTTTGACAGATACTGCAACGTATTTGCAATAGAAGATCATATGAATTTAGAGGAATTTGAATTCATAATATACCTATATAATGACTACAGTGTAGATCCCGGAGATGCCAACAACATAGTGGCCATCAGTAACCAAAGTCCGGACTACGAAATACAACCAAATATAATCCTTGAATATTACAAACACAACAGGACAACCTTAGAAAACATATATGAATTAAGAAAATATCTGGGATTAGAAACCTGTATAGGTGAAGCAATAGAAGCATTGGATGCAATAAAAATAGAAACAGAAAACAAAATAGCAATAGAAGAAATCATAGACCAAATAAAAGATAAGATAAATGAAACATTAAAAAAAGAAATAAAAAAGATAGCACTGGAAGGAGATGAAATCCTATTACTATTGAACGATGAAGATTTACCTCCAAAACTAATGAGCATCTACAATGAAGTACTGGATGAAGCAAGAGAAGAGTTATCAAACAAAACAGGACTATTATTCGACCCATTCATAATAAAATATCCAATAGAAATAGACCAAAATGAAGTAAAACGAGTACAGGAAAACATAGCGGCAAACATCCAGCTAAGAAAATACGAACAAGAATTAAATGCATGTGGCTTATTAGAAAAATATGAAAAAGAAATAAAAAAAGAAACACAGGAACTGTTAGAATATGATTACCTATTTACATTAGCAAGTTTCACAAAATTTTATGACTTAACGTTCCCACAGATAGGAGAAAGCTACAACCTAAATGAAAGTCTACACCTGACATTAAAACAAGAAGAGAAAATAAACGGCACTCCGATGCAAAAAATAAACTACACATTAGATACAGAAAATAACATTATATTGCTAACTGGAGCAAACAGTGGAGGAAAAACAACACT
>CADBRM010000085.1 GCA_902797085.1 uncultured Methanobacteriaceae archaeon | reverse complement strand
TTTTTTTTCTTAGTTAACCTTTCATATAGTTAATTAATTGTTATAAAATAATTAATAATCAATGAATTAACAGTAAAATTAATTACTGATTAGCTAAATATTATCATTATAATAGTAAAGTATGTTTTTTTGGGGTTTATTGGATATCTGTATCTTTTTTAGAGAAACATGTTGATGCATTGTTTTTTTGTTGTTAAAAACTCTTTCATCAATCATTTCTTATACCTGGAAAACATAAATGATGTGGTTAATATGAAAAAAAGAACGGCTTTGGTCAATAGGGAGTATTGTGTGGCCTGTGGATGTTGTTTAAAAGTTTGTCCTCAAAATGCTATTTCTGTTAATAAAGGAATTTTTGCTGTAGTTGACAGGGAATTATGTATTGGTTGTGGAAAATGTGCAATTGAATGTCCTGCATCAGTTATTGAATTTGAGGTGATTGAAATTGCCGAATAATGTTTACAAGAAAAAATGGTATGATTATCTATGGATATTCACCATAGTATATTTTACTCTGGGTTTCTTTAATATACTTTTTGCGTGGCTTGGCATGATTTGCTTTATTACACCGTTATTGATATCAGTTATTTGGGGTAGTAAGGCGTTTTGTAACAAATATTGTGACAGGGGCCAGTTGTTAGCATTGCTTGGTGGACGATTTGGATTGTCAAGAAGAAAGGATATTCCTAATTGGATGAAATCCAAGGCATTCCGTTATGGATTTTTAATATTTTTCTTTGTAATGTTCTTCTTAATGCTGTGGAATACATATCTGGTATTTGCGGGAGCTACTAGTCTTAAACAAGTGGTTACTCTTCTTTGGACTTTTAATGTTCCATGGAATTGGGCATATCATGGGGATCTGTTTGCGCCATGGGTTACACAGTTTGCTTTTGGCTTTTATAGTGTGATGCTTACTTCAACCATACTTGGTATTATAACAATGGTGTTATTTAAACCCCGTTCCTGGTGTGTATACTGTCCGATGGGTACAATGACCCAAATGATTTGTAAAGTAAGAAATTATGAAAAAAATAGTAAATAAGGAGTATTAATCTACTCCCCCTTCAACTTCAAATTGGTTATACAATCCTTTATAATAGCCATTTTCTATATTTATTAGTTCTTTATGCGTTCCTTCCTCTATTATTCTTCCATCATCAATTACTAATATTTTATCCGCATTTTTGATGGTTGACAGTCTGTGTGCAATAATAAAGCTGGTTTTATTGTTCATTAATCGATCCATGGCATCTTGGATAAATTTTTCTGTACGTGTATCAACACTGGATGTTGCTTCATCAAGGATTAATATTTTCTTATTTGATAATATTGTTCTTGCTATGGTAAGTAACTGTTTTTGTCCTATTGATATATTGTCCGTATCTTCATTAAGGACAGTATCATAACCTTCCGGTAAGTGTATGATGAAATTATGTGCATAAGCTATTTTGGATGCAGTAATAACCTCTTTATCAGTGGCATTTAAGTTACCGTATCTGATGTTTTCTTTAATGGTATCACTGAACAACCAAGTATCTTGAAGTACCATTCCAACCATTGACCGTAAACTATTTTTGTTGTATTTGTTAATGTTTACTCCATCAATTTTTATTTCACCATCATTCACATCATAGAATCTCATGAGTAATTTTACTATTGTAGACTTTCCGGCTCCGGTATGTCCTACTATTGCAACCTTTTCACCTTTCCTAACATTAAATGTCAGATCTTTAATAACCGTTTCATCATCATAGCCAAATTTCACGTGATTGAATGTTATTTCATCATTAATTTCATTAATTTCCAGTGTGGATGGATCTTCTTCAACTTCTATTTCTAAGAATTCAAAAATTCTTTCTGTTGCTGCCAGTGCTGTTTGTACCAGGTTCATAACTCTGGTTATTTGTTGGATTGGGTGTGTGAAATTTTGTATGTATTGGAAGAATGCAAGGATATCTCCTACTAGTATGGCCCTTTGAAGTACTAATATGGCACCCAAAACGGCTATTATAACATATGACAAGTTGGATATGAAGTTAATTACAGGACCCATTAAGCTTGAATAGAATTGGGATTTCCAATCATAAGTATACCATTTATCATTGTCTTTTTGGAAAGTGCTGAATGATTTTTCTTCTTGATTGAATGTTCTGATAATGTCTTGTCCACCAAACGTTTCTTCTATTTGTGCATTTACGATTCCTTTGTATTTGAGTTGATCTTTATAGTACTTTTGTGATTTTTTCATTATGAAACTGATGATAAGGAATGATATCGGTACTAATATTACTGTAACAATGGTTAATGTGACATTTATGCTAAGCATCATTACAAATACGCCAACAATGGTGATTACAGCTGTCATGAACTGTAAGAATGTTGATGTTATTCCTGTCTGTAAAGAATCCACATCATTTGTTATTCTGGATAAGATATCTCCTCTCTTGTTTTTATCAAAATCTTTCATGGATAGCTGATTAATCTTTTCAATTAGTTGTTTTCTTAATTTATAACTGATGTCCGTTGATATCTGTGTTAAAAACCAACTTTGTATGTATGTGAATATTGCACTGACAATATATAATATGCTTGCAATTATCAATAGGTTTACGAGAGTTTCCATATTGATTGTTCCGGTTCCATTCATCATATCGTTAATGCCATTAAATATTACTGTTGTTGCTTGTCCAATCAGCAATGGACTGATAACAGTAAATGAAGTACTTATTAGTGCACAAATGAATGTTATAAATATCTTCAGTTTATAGTCTTTCAGTAATGAGAATACCTGTTTCAATGCTTTTCTTGAGTCATTGGGTTTGACAACCAGTCTTTTGTCTCGTCTCATAATGAATCACCTAGGTTTTCTAGCTGTAATGATAAAATTTCTTTATAAATTAGACATCTGTTTTTTAACTCATTATGAGTTCCTTTGTCTACTATTTTCCCTTCATCAAGAACAATAATTTCATCTGCATCCTTTATTGTACTAATCCTCTGTGATACTATCAGAACAGAACTGTCCTTAGTCAATTCTTTTATATTTTCTCTAACAACCTTTTCTGTTTTTACGTCAAGTGCTGAAAAACAGTCATCGAATAAATAGAAGCTGTGTTTACCTATAATTGCACGTGCTATTGATATTCTCTGTTTCTGTCCGCCTGAAAAATTACTTCCTCCCTGAGTAACTGGCATATCCAAATCATCAATAAAATCTGATGATTCTGAGTTGTAAATTGCATCAAACATTTCTTCTTCATCAGCATCATTTTTTCCCTGCAATAGGTTGCTTCTAATAGTTCCACTAAATAATACTGCTTTTTGCGGAGCTAATGACAATTTTGATCTTAAATTTTCTAAATTATACTCTTTAATGTTGACTTCATTTACCAGTATTTCTCCGGTGGATACATCTTGTAATCTAGGGATTAAGTTTAAGATAGTTGATTTTCCACTACCGGTACCTCCAATTATTGCAGTAGTTTTTCCAGGAGAAAGTTTAAAGTTTATATCATGCAGTGTTTCTTTTTCTGCACCAGGATAAGTGTATGAAACATTTCTAAATTCAAGGAAATCCTTGTCTGAGTTATCTGTATATGTTCCATCAACTATCGAAATTTCAGTACTTAAAACTTCTTCAACACGTCTTGTGGATACCAATACTCTAGGTAACATAATGGTAAATCCACCAATCATAATGAATGAGGCCACCATCTGTGTTGAATATTGTACAAATGCAATTATGTCTCCTGTTAACAGTGAACCATTCAATGCATCAAATGCCCCGAAATATAATATCAATACAATCATCAGATTCATTATAAGAGTCATTGAAGGAATTAATACCAACATTATCCTATAAACACGTAAGTTTACATTGTAATAATCTTTATTATATCTGTTAAATCGTTCATTTTCAAAGTTTTGTCTAACAAATGCTTTGATAACAGGAATTCCAATCAATATTTCTCTTGACACTCTATTGATCTGGTCTACTATTTCTTGAGTTTTTCTAAAGTAGGGTACAACATTCCAAATCACTAATGATAATAATATCGCAACGGCTATAAAGGCTACGAAAATAATCCATGAAAGATTTGATCCAATTTCAAAAACCTTGATTATACTTCCAATTGCCAGTATCGGTGCAAATAGCAGAGTTCTTAACATCATTCCTATGGTGTGTTGTATTTGATTAATATCATTTGTAGAACGTGTTATTAATGATGCTCGTGAGAACGTGTTTAACTCATGATTTGAGAAATTTAATATTTTTTCATATATTTCTTCTCTTAGGTCTCTTGAAAATGATGATGATAATATGCTTGAGAAATATGAAACAATTAATGTGGCTGCTATTGAAACTATTACCATCATCATCATGTTAATTCCCGTACTTGTAATTATATCGAAATTGGTGTTTTGAATACCTATGTTTACGATATCTGCAGTATATGAGGGTAATGTTAAATCGCAGTACACTTCTATTATTAAGAAGATAATTATTAATATTAGAAGAGGAATCTGCCTTTTAAAAGTGTTGATTATATTTTTCATTATCTTTCCCCTTTTGTTGATATCTTTTTTTGTGGAATTGTATTACATATTCTGTTCTTTGGCTTTGATACTTTCTAAAAACATTGTGTATAAAGCTTCTTTAAGGAATTTCTTCTCTTCTTGGGCAAATTTGCCGGTAAGTAATTCTTCCCATTTGTCTTCTATTTTCAATGTTTGTTTGCAAATTTTTTCCCCTTTTTCTGTTAAGGATACTATTTTCTGTCTTCTGTTGTTGTCATCCATTTTTCTAACAATCAATCCTTTGTCTTCTAAATTTCTGATTGCTTTTGCAGCATTGGATTGAGTAAAACAAAAGGTACTTGCCATATCTTTTTGGGTTTTATTTCCTTCAATATGGAGTAACATTAAAAATGGAAATTCTCCGGGCGTAATTTTTTCTTTCATTTCTTTTGATAGAAATTCTTTATGCATCCTTAGGATTGATGCCATTAGGAATGTTATTTTGATATCATAGTTGCTTTTTTCAAATTCTTTTGGAATTTCCATGATTTATTCACCTCCTCTATTTGCTTATAAATAAAGTTTATTCAACAATTGAATTAATTGATAATTGAATAGGTTAAGTATTATTATATTTTCATCGAATATAAATATTTTGAAAATATAATGATTATAAAAAAAGCGATAGTTATTGTCAAAAAATCGACAATAACTTGTTAATGGGAGTATCAACCTTTTCTAAGGGTTAACATTTCTTTCAATTCATTATCATTCATTTCAGTAATGAACTTTTCTCCACTTCCCACGGTAATCTCGGCCAGTTCTTTTTTATCTTGAATCATCTCATTAATTTTTTCTTCAAATGTTCCGGTAGTGATAAAGCGATATACCATAACATTTTCATTTTGACCAATTCTGTAAGCACGATCAGTAGCTTGATTTTCTACTGCAGGATTCCACCATAAGTCATAATGTATAACATTTGAAGCAGCAGTAAGGTTTAGGCCGGTTCCACCAGCTTTCAGGGACAGGAGGAATATCTTATTCTGGCTATTGTTTTGGAATTTTTCAATCATCTCATCTCTCTGCTTTCTACTAAGAGAGCCATGAAGGAACAATACTTCTTCATTAAATTTTTCCTCAACAATTTTCTTAATTATTTTGCCCATTTGAACAAATTGTGTGAAAATTAATACCTTTTCATTGGCATCGAGGATATTTTCCAATATATTAATCAGAACTTCCATTTTCCCTGATTCACTAATTTCAGCTCTATTTGACTTTGTGAAATGGGAAGGATGATTGCATATCTGTTTCAAGGAATTGATTAACTTCAGAACAATACCTTTACGTTCTATTCCGTTATTTTCGTTTAACTCTTTCATTGCAACGTTAAGAGTTTCTTGATATAATGAAATTTGATTTTTACTTAGATTACAATAAATATCATTGGTGATTTTATCGGGCAAATCTTTAATAACATTTTTGTCTGTTTTCAGTCTTCGTAATATGAAAGGTTCAGTAATCATTTTAAAGTTATTTAACGTGTTGTTGTTCCTTTCTTTTTCAATGGGAACAATGTAATTTTTTCTAAACTTTTTCAAACTGGTTAAATAACCCTTATTGATAAAGTCAAAAATACTCCAATATTCAGCTAACCTGTTTTCAACAGGAGTTCCTGATAATGCAATTCTATGTTTGGACTTTATGGCTTTAATTGCCTTACTTTGTTTGGTATGGGGGTTCTTGATATTCTGTGCTTCATCAACAACAGTTAAAAACCATTTTTTATTCTTGAATATTGATTCATCACGTCTAATAATTCCATATGAAGTTAAATAAACATCATACTCCTCTTCGGGGAATTTACGTTTGTAGCCATGGAAAATAAATGATGTTAAATCAGGAGTGAATTTGTTGATTTCTTGTTGCCAGTTGGTCAATAAGCTGGTTGGGGCAATTATCAGAACTTTCTCTTTTTTAAGTAATCCCTCATCCTTAAGCTGCTGTACTGTGGTTAATACCTGTAATGTTTTACCCAGTCCCATGTCATCGGCTAAGATTGATCCAAAACCTAACTTAATGTTCTGCATCAGCCATGAAAAACCGGTTTCTTGATATCCTCTAAGATTTGCATTAACATTATCCGGAATTTTTGTAGTGGTGTGTTTTTTAATGTTTGATATCATTTCGGAGAGTTTATTATCAATGTTTACTTCTGCCTGTTCTAATTCTCCACTGAGCATTGCTTTCATTAGTTCATGTTTGTTAAGCTTTTCTGGAAGCTTATCTATTTGCTTAATGAGTGATTTAGTATCATGTTCATCTAAAATTACATAATCATTTGCTAATTTAACTAACCCTCTTGAATGTTCAGCAATTTCTTTGAAATCATTAATGTCATAATTATTTTCTCCAACAGCAATTTTCCAGTCAAATCCTGTTAAATCTTCAAAGGTTATGTATCCTTTCTCATTTTTATTTCCGCTAATGTCTAGTACAAGTTTGGGCTTAAATATTCTTTGGAGATTTTTTGGTAGAATGATGTTTATGCCTATCATTTCAAAAAGGGGCAGAGTGTTCATGAAAAACTCTGAAAAATCATCTAAACCAAAAATTACATCACCTGTCATATCAAAGGATTGATCAATTTCTGGTAAGATTTCCTGAACAAGGTATGTGTCACTTAATAACTGTAATTTTAAATTATTGTCACTTGTTTTTGAAATAACTTCGTTAACATTTTCCATATCGCCATTATTTACACTTACTTCTAAATCTACTTTAAAAATATCATTTTCCTCTCGTATTACAAGAAACAGATTATATTCTCTTGAATTAATTATAAATTTGGATAACCATTGGTTAATAAGGTTTTCAACACCTTCTTCACCTATATCGTTAAATTTTCTACCTTCAAAGAAAAATAATCTGATGACCGAATCAGAATATTTATTTCTTAGTGATTGATTGGCTCCATTTACCAGGTAATTATCAAGGAATCCCCTGATCAGTAAACTTACTAAAGTGACTATCTGGTCTTTTTTGGACAAAAATCTGTTGTTGTATGTTATCAGCTCATCAGGACAAATGGCGGATAGATTTTCTATGATTATTGAAATGTGTTTGTCAAATATTGCCGGAATCCATCTAATATAATATGTATCGTTGCTTTTGAAAAGTTCCGGAATTATGGAATGTTTTTTAATCAGTTCAACTGTAAACTGGAAGGTCATGTATAAAAATTGAATATCTCTGTTATATTTATCAACTGAGCTTTCTGATATTTCTGTTAAAAAAGAAAACAGTATTTCTTCATTGAAATCGATAGTATATGGTGAATTACTTCCAAAATCAAGGGATTCAATTTGATATCTGTCATTAATTTTAATTTTAAGTTTTTCCCATTGGTTTGGTTTTTCCCATTTTTCAATAAAGTATTGTTCCAGACAGTCATCTATTTCATCCATGTCCCTATTGTTGTAAGTACGATATTTTTGGTTATCTAATCTTGCAAAATCATGGTATGTATTGAAGTTGAGCCTAGAATAATCTTCAACCTCTTTTTTTACGTATCGGGACATGGATTTGACTACATTATTAAGAAGGTCTTTGAAGTTTGATTGATAAAATACGGGATTATCATTTAATAAAATGAAAATAGGCTCTATTAGGTCGGGAATTGTTGAAAAATCAATTTCTGTAATGTTGTCATTATCATTTGCATCTTCATTGGTAAATAAATCGTCAATACTTTTGATATTATCACTGGTTGTTTCGTAATCCAATATTCCAAGTAAATCGCAGTCTTGTAATCTAAATATTTGAAACGGGTCTTTATCAACTTCATATGCTATCATATGCACTAATCCTGCAATATGCTTACATATATGGGCATAATCCGGACAATTACAACTGGATTCAATATCTTTAACACTGGTGGGAAATACTTCTATTCCGTTTTGTGATAATTTTTCATAGAGTTCTTCGGGTAGTTCATGATTTAGTAGTGATGAAAGGATGTTTGGTGATTCATTAATTGTTTTAAGAATGATTTCCTTTTCATTTTCCGTAAACTTTTTGAAAGAGATATTGGTGTTATAGTAATCACTATATTTCCCTCTTACTTTGGCGCTGACAGTATTTTCATTAATTTCAATATCATATACTTTACCAGTATTTGCATAGCTTTTTCCACGAGGAATTCGGTTAGTGAAATCAATGCCTTTAAGAGCATCCATCCATTTATTTCCCCACCATGTGACTCCAAATTTCATGAATTAATATTTGATGTTGATAAATTAAATTTTTTTTGATAATAAATTATTTTGGGAAAACGGAATATGTTAAAAAGATTATAATCATTAATATAATAATTTGTTTAGTGATTTAGGAGTAAGGAAGATTTTATAAACGGGTTAAGTCATAAATCAGATATTAAATTAGAACAAGCAGAACAGGTAAATGGTATATTGGAAGAAACGTTTCTTGTTGGTAAAGAGAACAAGGATAAAATTGTTGCTGAAATTGTTAATAAATTATGTGTTGATGAAGAAAAAGCGGGTTCATTGTGCAATGATTCTATGGATGTATTGAAAGATTCTTTGGTAGAAAAAATAAAAAAACCTTTTAAATAGGTGTTTCTATTTTTCCATTAATTTTTCTAATCTGATTAATTCGGTTAGGCAAATACATCCGAATCCTGATTCATATTTATTTATATTCTCTTTTTTATCTTTATTGTCAACACATATTGCACCTAAAGCTTCACTTATAGTGGGTATGTTAAGTTTTTTAGAGTTTAAATTGATGGAGGATGCTGATTGATATTCATCCTGTGTAACTATGCATAAGTCATTATGATATGCATAGGTGATAAGATAAGGATCTGCATCATCAGGATTTTCTAATGCGTATGCGTTGAAATAATCCGGATATTTATTTCTTAACTTGTTGTAGGTATCAGAAATATCACCGGTAATACTATCAACAAATATGTCCCTGTATTCTCTAGTGAAGAACTCATCACTCAGTTCTGCTTTAACTTTATCAATAGATATGGCAATACCTTCATCTAAAAGCTTAAGAAAGTTATTGAAATGAATAGGAAAACAGTTTCTATCGTATTGTTGCCCACTTTGGAATCTGACAAAGATATTGGTGTCAAGTAAATATTTTGTTTTGCTCATCGTCTTCCTCCATTTAATTTGTTAATTACATAAGGAATAACAGTATGAGGTACTCCCAGTTCATTGGATAAATCTAAATCGTTTATAAGTTCTTCATCATAAGCTTCTAATAACAATTCAATGTATAGGTGTCCATTTTGGTTGATGTTCTTTGAAGCTAATCTTTTATAACGTGTTTGATTATTTTTTGTTTTGTTTTTCTTGGTAGGTATCTTTGTTTCATCTTTTTGTGCAATGGTTAACTCTTCTTCAGAATTTTCTATAATATCCTCGTTTTCATTATTTGTTGTGTATACTCTTTTAATGAGCTGATTCTCTAATTCTTCTTCATCCATTATGTTAAGATTTTTTAATCTGAAAAGAATATTTTCCATACTTGCATTATATCTGGTGGATACAATCCTAATTATTGAATTAATATTGCTTATGTTGATGCTTTTAATCTCTTTTTCGGGTAGTAATATTTCCGAAGCAATGGAATTACACAATTGTTCCTCTTTTTCTTTGTTATAATTTCCACTTATTCCATCTTTGCCAACTAATATGTGTGCATATTCGTTAAATAATGAAAATATTTTCTCCTTATCGTTATCCCTATTATTAATTCCTATGATTGGTAGTTTGTTTTTATTGAAGGCATATCCCTTAATTTCATCAGGTTTAATGTTATAAAATTTGAATATGAGTATGTTCAATGATTCAAATTCTCTGATCCATTGATCAACGGTATATGTGTTTAATTTTACAGCGTTAATGTCTAATGAATCTTTAATAATGGAAATTATTGTTTTTTTATCTGGTGTTTCCTCTTGGTAATATTTGAAAGTTAAGTCTTTGTTTAAATTAGTAGCAATATCTAAAAGGAGCATTCTTTTACGTTTTGCATGTTTAATCTCTTTAAGTATTTCTGGACTTGAAATAAGCCTCTTATCATTCATTGTACGATAATCCTTAATGTATTGTTCTATTTTTGGAGGTGGGGTATTGTTTAAAAATAATAATGGACTAACATCATATAATTTTGCTAATTTATTCATATTTTTATATGTTAAAATTCCTGTTTTTTCCCATTGAGCAAGCGTTGCTTCCTTAACTTTTATTTTTTTACTTGCCGTTTCAAGAGTATAATTTAAAGATTTTCTTGACCAAATTATCCATTCAGGATTAATTTCTATATTTTGTGTCATATTATCTTACACCATCTAAAAAAAATCATCTAATTTCTTAAAATATTTAATAATATAGATTTTTATGTTGATTAAGCTATTTATTTTTTTTCTTTGAATTGATAATACAATAGATTATCAGTTATACTTTTATGTCATTGAAGGGGAAAACATCAATTCATGAGAATAATTAATATATTTGTAATTTACTTAATGAAGTTCAAAAGAAGGTAATGGTTTTTATAACGTTTCATTGGCATTAATCTATTCGTCAATCAATTTCTGTTGATTATCATGTCTAAAAGTTAATATTTTTTTAATAGACGGTTTATACTTTAAGTATTTTGGGTTAAATGATAAATAATAAGTGAAATAAATTAATTAGCACGTAACATTATTTTTTTTAATAATCATTTTTGTTGGTAGATATGAATACTGAATATAATGTAGAAAAATATGAACTTGACACTAAATTAGAAGAGATAAGAAATAATTACCTCAGATTTACTATTACAGAATATGGATGTAAACATTGTAGATGTTATGATAACAATTGGACATGTCCACCATTCAAGGAAAATCAGTTAGATATTTGGAGTAAATATGAAAATGTAAAATTAATCATGTTAAAATATAATTTTTCAAAGGAATTTTTAAATAAACAGAAATCTTATGAAGAATTTATTGAATACAGTTTCGATTTGATTCATTCTCAGAAAAAAATAATCGAACATGATTTGTATAATTTAGAAAAGGAATTAAATGGAGAATTCTTAACTAGTGGGCCCTGTGTCAATTGTAATGTCTGTCAAAGATCATTAGGCAAATCTTGTGTAAAACCTAATGAAAGAAAATATGCTATGGAATCATTGGGAGCAAATGTGATAGACATAGCTAAAAGATACTTTGATTTGGACTTGGAATGGATACGTGGAAATAGTAAGCCAAACTTTTTGATTATGATGGTTTGTGTATTGTATTGATTATATAAAAAAGTAGTTAACGTGTTGATTCACATAAAATACAAAGAATAGATTTTTTTCTATTCTTGTACATTGAAATCTATTAAATCTCCATTTTCTTTAACAATTTTTGCAATGGATTCTTCAGCAGAGTTTAACTTCTCATTACATATTTTAACCAATTCCATAGCATTTTTAAACTCATCAATTGCTTCATCTAGGGGAATGTCTCCATTTTCTAAATTATGAACGATTGTTTCTAACTCTTCTAAACTTTCTTCAAAACTTAAATTTCTCATTTAAATCACCTTTGTGTTTATGATTCCATCATTTAATTCTATGTCAATTTCATCTCCACTTTTAACATCTTTTACAGATGAAATGATTTTATCATCAATTCTACTAATAGAATAACCTCTTTTCAAGGTTGAAAGTGGATTTAATGCTTCTAATTTACTTACATTAATTAAAAATTTATCTTTCTTCGTTTTCGTTAGTTGTTCTGGATTTTTTAAAACTAATGAATTTTCCAATTTAAACAACTTATTTTTATTATCTGAAATTATGCTCTTGGAAGCCAAATTAAACTTATTAATAAAATTATCCAAATGCATCTTTTTAATATCATAGATAGACTCAGGATTCTTAAAAATATGCTTATTAGAAATTTGGTCTAATCTGCTTCTGTATTGAGTAATCCTATTATTCATATTACTATTGATACTTTTCTCATATTGATTAACCTTAAATCTTAGTTCATTAATATCGGGAACAGCTCGCTCTGCAGCTGCAGTAGGAGTGGCGGCTCTTAAATCTGCTACAAAATCTGATATTGTATAATCTATTTCGTGGCCGACAGCACTTATTACCGGGATTTCACAGTTATAAATTTCACGTGCAACTATTTCCTCGTTAAATGGCCATAAATCCTCAATACTTCCACCACCACGACCGACAATCAGGGTATCTAAATCAAAGTTTTGAGCATTTTTTATTTGTTCAACAATTTGGTATTTTGCTAATTCTCCTTGTACTAGTGTTGAGAAAACAATTATTTTACATAAAGGATATCTTCGTTTGATAGTTGTAATAATATCTTTTATTGCAGCACCTGTACTTGCCGTAACAACTCCAATTTTTTCAGGATATTCTGGAATTTCTTTTTTATGAGAATCCTCAAACAATCCTTCTTTTTCAAGTTTCTTCTTTAACTGTTCATAGGCAAGATATAAGTCACCCTGACCATCTTCCTTGATGGATGTAGCATGTAACTGATATTTTCCATTTGCTTCAAATACTTCAATTTTACCATGTATGATAACGTTCATACCGTCTTTAGGTTCAAATTTTAAGTTTTTCTTATTACTGTTCCACATTACTGCGCTTATCTGTGATTTTTGGTCTTTTAATGTAAAATAACTGTGTCCACTATGCCAATTTTTATAGTTTGATATTTCACCCCTGACGTAAATATCTGTTAATTTGTCATCAAGTTTCATCTTGTTGTTGATGTACCTGTTAATTTGGGATACTGTAACAGCTTTTTCATCCATATATTCACCTGGAATAATTAATATAATATATTTTTTGTTTATTATAGAATTTAGTTTTAACTTATTT
>CADBRM010000084.1 GCA_902797085.1 uncultured Methanobacteriaceae archaeon | reverse complement strand
CTACTGTGATGTTGTCTATGTTGAAGTCACGTCTGGTGAATAGTCCTGATACTCTTTGCAGTACTCCCGGTTTGTTTTCTACAAGTATGCTTATGGTATGTTTGTTAAGTTTGTTCATTCCAAATCCTCCACGTCACTGAAGTCCGTTTTCATATTGTCAAGAGTGCTTCCCGGCGGAACTATCGGTAAAAGTTCATCCGCATCAATTCTTATGTCAAGTACTGTTGGTTCTCTTGCCTTTAGGGCGTCTTGTATGCTTTCCTTAAGTTCTCCAGGTTTTTCTACTCTCACACCATTGACTCCATAGGCTTTTGCTAGTTGAACAAAGTCAGGGTTGTCATAGAACTTTGTCTGGTATACATGGTCATTAAAGAGTCTTTGTAATTGTGCTACCATACCAAGATAATCATTGTTAAGTACGCATGTTACAATAGGAAGGTCATGTTCCTTTATTGTAGCAAGTTCCTGCAGAACCATTTGGAATCCTCCGTCACCGCATATTGCAAGGACATTTCCGTCAGGCTTTGCAAATTGTGCCCCTATTGCTGCCGGAAGTCCAAATCCCATTGTTCCTAGTCCTCCGCTTGATATGAATGTTCTAGGCTTTTTGGTTTTGTAGTAGTGTGCCATCCACATTTGGTTTTGTCCTACATCAGTTGTTATGATGGTATCATCCGTTACAGCTTCCATAATCTCCTTGATGCATTGTTGAGGTTTTAGTGGAACACTGTTGAAGGACATCACTTCCTCATTTTCTTGTCTGACCTTTGAAATGTGGCTGGTCCAATTGCTTCTGTCAGGGCTTTCAACCTGATTTATGAACTCTTCCAATGTTACCTTTGCATCCCCTACAATAGGTATGTCTATTGGGATGGTTTTTCCAATTTCTGCAGGATCCACATCAATCTGTATGATGGTGGCGTTTGGAGCAAATAATTTGCCATTGCTTACACTACGGTCTGAGAATCTGCATCCTATTGCTATAAGACAGTCACATTCTGTTAGTGCAATGTTTGTGGTTTCAATTCCATGCATTCCAATCATACCCAAGCCTAAGGGATGTTCTTCGGATATTGCTCCCTTACCCATAAGGGTAGTGCATACAGGTATGTTGGTCAGTGTGGCAAATTCTAGAAGTTCTTCTGATGCATTGGCTAGAAGTACTCCTCCTCCTACTAAAATCAATGGTTTTTGAGAATTATTAATTACGTTAATGGCCTTTTTAATTTGTTTAACATTACCCTTTCTAGTAGGCTTGTAACCGGGAATATCAGTATTAATATTGAATTCTTCAATATCGATGTCCTCTTCCAATGCGTTTCTTGGCAAGTCCACAACTACTGGTCCAGGTCTTCCTGTTGAAGCAATATAAAATGCTTTGTCAATGTATTCAACTATTTTTTCAGGACTACGTGGTTGATAGTTATGTTTGCTTATGGGCATGGTGATACCAATGGTATCAACTTCTTGGAACATGTCTGTACCAATAGCTTGTGTAGGCACTTGACCTGTTAAAACTACAACAGGACTTGAATCCATGTTTGCCGTTGCAACACCGGTAGTTACGTTTGTAGCTCCAGGGCCACTGGTTGCCAAACACACTCCCACTTTTCCTGATGCTCTTGCATATCCATCTGCAGCGTGTGCTGCTGCTTGTTCATGTCTTACTAATATATGTTCAATATCTGACTCATATAGTGCATCATAAAATGGCAATAATACTCCCCCCGGATAACCGAAGATAGTTTTAACACCATTTTCTTTGAGCTTATTAATTAACAGTTGACTACCTTTCATTTTCTTTTACACCATTGAAATTTTATATATAATAATATATTTATGTAAAAGCTTTAAGTTATATTTATAGTACTTTTTTAGATATCTGAGGATTAAATCTATTTCTTTGATTATAAATCATTAATTTAACTATATTAATAGAGGTAATACTTTTAATGTGTTAGTATAATAAGATATATTAGGGACGTGGAAAGTAATGTTGAAAAAATTTTTTAAGGACATTTTTAATAGGGGAAACTTTAAGGATTATTTTAAAAGAAACAAAGTCTTTCTGTCATTTGCTACTATATTATTGGTGCTGTCATTATTGTCCGGTTTCTACAGCTATTCAAGTTATACTGAAATTGCAACTTCTATGATGGGAGAGGTAGCTAGTGTAGCTTCATCAGATTATACTGTTACTGATAATATGATGGTATTGTTTGCTAATAATTTCTTTTCTAATATTTATGTGATGGGTATGGGATTGTTATTTTCTATACCCTCCATTATTATCACAGTATTAAATGGAGTTTTGGTTGGATATGTCTTTTCCACTCGGGATTTTTTCAGGACATTCGTGTCGGTTGCTCCTCATGGAATATTTGAATTAATAGCACTAGTATTTTCTTTAGCCGGTGCATTTCTTGTAACTAAAATGGAGATTAGATTGTTATCAGGTATTCTTTCTAGAAAAGATATGGGAGATATTATTTTAAGATTGAAGGTTCCATTTAAAGATTTGATTTTATCTGTTAGTATCGTATTGGTATTGCTTGTTGTTGGAGCTATTATTGAGGCTATGTTGACGCCTGTCTTAATGTCTTCTTTTGGTATTTAACGAAGGGGGAATAATTTTTAATTTGTTCCCTTTTATATTTTATTGGAAATATTATTATTGTTAAAAAGTTTAGTAAAATAGTGCATTTACTAATTTTGTACAAATTTTATATTTTTTTATTTTTTTTATATTATTTTTTAATAATTTCTATTCTTTCAACTAGTTTTTCAATTATTATCTGTTTTGGTTGTATTACTTTGTACTTTTTTTTCATAAGAAAGTATTACTTTTTTAATAAATGGTAATATTTATATAGTCTTTCGGACAAAATAATCATAATTAATATTAATTTATAAAAAAGTAATACTAATTTATTATTATTTAATCGATTGGTAATACATTCATGATATTAATTTGTTTTAATTTTAATTATAAAAATAAAGAGGAATATTAGATGGATAGAAAATATATTCTTGCAGGAATTGTTGCAATTCTTGCTGTTTTGGGAATAGCAGCATTTGCAATGGGATCCGGATCATCTGAAAGGGCTCCTGATGAAATAGTCATGGCCGCTTCTGTTCATGGTGGAGAACCTGAAGCAGGATTCGATCCTTTAGCTGAATGGGCTATAGGTACAGAACCCTTAATACAAAGTACCATATTTAAGAAAGATGCTAATGGAACAATTGTAAATGATTTAGCAACAGATTATAAAGTATCAGGTGATTTGAAAGAATATGAAATTACGTTACGTGATGATGTAAAATTTACTGATGATACTAAATTAACATCAAAAGATGTAGCTTTCACATATAATAAAGCTAAAGAGAAAGGTATTATTAATTTAGATAATCTTAATGAAATATCTACTCCTGATGATACACATGTTACTTTTGTTTTAAATGAAACAGATTCAACATTCATTAACAAATTAACTCAGGTTGGAATCGTACCGGCAGATAGCTACAACAACGAAACATATGGTGAAAATCCAGTAGGATCTGGACCATACAAATTATCTCAATGGGATAAAGGACAACAAGCAATCTTTGAAATCAATGAAGATTACTATGGTAAAAAACCTTACTATAAAAAAATTACTAATCTCTTCCTTGAACCAGATGCAGCTTTCGCAGCAGCACAAAATGGTGAAGTAGATGTTGTTGAGGTACCATTATCATATTCAAATGAAAGTATTGAAGGAATGCATCAAGTAATATACCCATCATTAGATGTAAGATACATTGGATTACCAGTAAATACAGAATCTCCAAATGATGAAGGAGTAATTGTGGGTAATAACGTAACCGCAGACCCGGCAATCAGGGAAGCTATAAGTGTAGGTATTAATCGTCAAGGTATAGTTGAAGGAGCTTTCAACGGTTTAGGAAATGTATCCTACACAGGTATTAGTAAACAATTACCATTTGCTTCAGATGCAACAATCGATGATGGTAAAGTTGATGAAGCAAAACAGATATTGGAAACTGCCGGATGGGTAGATTCTGATGGTGATGGAATAAGAGAAAAAGATGGAGTAAAAGCTTCATTTGAAATAGATTATGCTTCAAGTGATTCTACAAGACAGGCAGTAGCTCTCCAATTCTCAGAACAGGTTAAAGAATTAGGAATTGAAGCAACACCTGAAGGAAAAACATGGGATGAAATGGATTCAACTAAGTTCAATCAACCTATCGTATGGGGAGGAGGTTCTTCTGATCCATATCAATTACATCAATTCTATGATTCAGAAGTAGCTGCAACTGGTTACAGTAATCCTGCAGCATACAATAATTCACAAGTAGATGCATTAATTGATTCAGCAATGCAAGATGCTAATACTCAATCAGCAAACACTAAATGGTCACAAGTACAATCTACTGCAATAAAAGATAATCCATACATATGGGTAGGTACACTTGATTATTTATTCTTTGTGAATGACAATGTAGATATGTCAGATGCTACACATACTTTATATCCACACGGTGGAGATGTATGGGGTAACATTTATGATTGGACATCCGTTAATGCAACGGCTACTGGATAAAAATAATGAAAGTTAAGATGAGAGAAATCTCATCTTTTTTTTTTAAACTGATTTTTTTTTAAAGGAGTGGTGATATTATTAACTCTCAAAAACTTACAAAATTTTTAGGTTATAAAGCAATAAGGCTGTTTATTTTACTTTTAGCTGTGGCTGCTGTTAGTTTTTTAATGATTGAATTGTCTCCAATTGATCCGGTTAAGTCATATGCTGCTGAAATGGGAGCTAGTGTTCAACAAATAGCTGCATTAAGATCATATTGGCAGGTAGACGTACCAACATATCAAAAATTAATTGATTGGCTACTTGATTTATTACAATTAAATCTGGGCGTATCATTAATTTACAGAATTCCAGTAATCAAAGTTATAGCTGATAAATTTACTGCATCAGCAATCTTAATGTTAACCTCCTGGATAATTTCGGGTGTTTTTGGTTTCAGTTTAGGTATTATTGCAGGTGCAAAAGAAGGAAGTTGGGTTGATAAAATAATCAAGGGTTACTGTTACTTATTACAATCTTCTCCAGCATTTTGGATAGGATTGATTATTATGATGATATTTTCGGTATATCTAAAATGGTTCCCAATTGGATTGGCGGTTCCAGTAGGTACTCTTGCAAGTGATGTTACCTTCTTTGACTGGTTATATAGGTTAATATTGCCGGCGTTTACTTTAAGTATTGTTGGTATAGCTTCTATTGCATTATATACCCGTGACAGATTAGTTAATATTCTTAACAGTGACTATTTCTTATTTGCTAGAGCAAGAGGAGAAAGTCATTGGAGTATTATAAAAAGACATGGTATTAGAAATGTTTTATTACCTGCAATCACATTACAGTTCATGTCTTTTAGTGAATTGTTTGGTGGGGCAGTATTGGTAGAACAGATATTTTCATATCCGGGTATCGGTCAGGCAACTGTGGCTGCAGGATTAAGATCTGATGTACCATTATTACTGGCGATTGTTTTAATCAGTACAGTGTTTGTATTTGTTGGTAATACAATGGCAGATGTATTGTACAAATATGTTGATCCAAGAATGAGAGGTGAAGATGATGAGTAAGGTTAGTTTTTTAAATCCATTAAATTCGATGAATTTAAGACAAAAAACACTATTGTTGATAGTTATTATAGTTTTAGTGTTAATAACCATTTTTATTTCAAGTTATTCAATAGATACAACTAATATGGTTACTAACTTTGCTTTACGTAATCAAGCACCTTCGTTTGAACATCTGTTTGGTACTGATTGGCTAGGTAGAGACATGTTTTCAAGAACCATTAAAGGTCTTGGACTAAGTATAATGATAGGTGCTATTGCCTCTATTCTATCAAGTTTTGTTGCTATGATTATGGCATTCATATCAAGCATCAATAAATATGGAGATTTAGTCATGTCATGGCTCATAGACTTCTTCTCATCAATACCTCATTTGTTACTATTAATAATGATTTCATTATGTTTGGGTAAGGGAGCTTGGGGTGTAATAATTGGTGTGGCTTTCACTCATTGGACATCATTAGCAAGAGTATTGCGTGTAGAAATAAAAGAAATCAACACATCCGAGTTTGTTAATTTAGCACGTAAATTGGGTAAAGGTAATTTATGGGTTGCAAAAGAACATATTTTACCATTAGTGGTAACTCAGATTGTAGTTGGAACATTGCTTATATTCCCTCATGCAATCATGCACGAAGCAAGTATTACCTTCCTTGGATTTGGTTTATCACCACATGAACCGGCTATTGGTATAATATTGTCTGAGTCAATGAAATATTTAACTATGGGTGATTGGTGGTTGGCTTTCTTCCCTGGAGCTGCATTACTTGTTGTAGTATTGTTATTTGATATTTTAGGTGAGGAAATTGAAAAATTACTTGATCCTACTAAAGCACAAAAGTGAGGTTATAATATGAGTGAAGAGTTATTGTCTGTAAAAAATGTTTCAATATCGTTTACACAATATGTACAAGGTTTAAATCAACATGAACTTAAGGTAATCTCTGATTTGAGTTTGGATGTAAAGAAAGGAGAAGTAGTAGCTATTCTTGGATCTAGTGGTTCAGGTAAAAGTTTGTTGGCACATGCTATTTTAGGAATTTTACCGGAAAATGGAACTTGTGAGGGAGACATATGCTATAAAAATGAAGTCTTGACTCAACAGAAAAAAGAGGCTATTCGTGGTAAAGAGATTTGTCTTATTCCTCAATCAGTTAATTTTTTGGATCCCTTAATGAAAGTTAAAGAACAAGCTATTGGTGATGTTAAGGGTGAAGAAAGGGAAGAGGCTCTTAGGAAACAAAGAGAAATATTTTCAAAATATGGTTTAGCTGAGGAAGTAGATGATTTGTATCCTTTCGAATTATCTGGAGGTATGGCACGTAAAGTGTTATTGTCTACTGCACTTCTTTCTAATCCTGAATTGGTAGTTGCTGATGAACCAACACCAGGGTTAGATGAAAAAAGCGTTAAAGAAACTATCATGGATATAAAAAATTTAAAAGAGGAAGGTAAGGGTGTTTTGTTAATTACTCATGATATTAATGTTGCATTGGAGATTGCTGATAGGATAGCAATATTTTACTCCGGTTTTGTCATTGAAATTAATAAAACTGAAAATTTTGCTGATACTGGCAAATTATTACATCCTTACACAAAATCATTAATAGAAGCTCTTCCTAGAAATGGTTTTAAGTTAACAGAAGGTGTTCAACCATTAGAAGAGGTTCCTGGTTGTGTGTATTATGATAATTGTCCTATAAAAAGTGATTTTTGTAAGGAAAACAGACCAAATCTTATTAAATGTGGTGATGCTATGATTCGTTGTCATAATTATGATAAGGAGGTGAAATAAATTGTATCTTAACGCCAATAATATTTCTTTCTCTTATCGAAAAAATAAACCTATATTAAAAAATATTTCAATTTCAATACCTGACAATAAGGTAATTGGATTAATGGGTGATAGTGGTAGTGGAAAATCTACGCTTTGTAAGGTCATTTCAGGTTATTTAAACAATTATACTGGAACAATAACAATTGATAATGAGTTAATTGATAAAACAGGTTATTGTCCTGCTCAATTAATTTTTCAACATCCTGAAAAAACTATGAATCCTAAATGGAAAATGCATAAAGTATTGTCAGAGTCATGGAATCCACCACAGGAACTTAAAGATACTTTCGGACTAAAGGAAGGTTGGATGAATAGATGGCCAAGTGAACTATCCGGTGGTGAATTACAAAGATTCAGCATTCTCCGAGCATTAAATCCAAACACTAAATTTATTATTGCAGATGAAATTAGTACGATGTTGGATACAGTTACGCAAGTACAAATTTGGGATTCCCTTATTGACTATTGTAAGAAAAATAAAATTGGAATTCTGGCAGTTAGTCATGATAAGGAATTGTTGGAAGTTATTGCTGATAATATAGTTTTATTTAATGATATAAATAAACTATAAACTTTTCTATTTTTTTTTAAAGTAATACATTTTTCTTGATTTTGGACTAAAAAGTATTACTTTTTATGTTTTTCGTAATATTTAAATATACTTTAATATAAACCTAAAATTATGTATTAAGATATTTGTAAAGTGTATTACTTTTAACCTTATTTTTCAGTAAAAAGTAATACCTTACTTTTTATTTATCTTAATCATTGATTTTAGGAGAATTAATTATGGATAACAAGATAAAATATGCTATAATAGCAGTTGTTATTCTATTAATAGCTATCATTGCAGCATCTTCTATGTTGGGTAACTCAACGGACAATGATCCGACTCACATTGTTTTAACAGTACCTGGACATACTGGAGAGCCTGAAACAGGATTTAACCCATTGACTGGATGGGGAAATGGACACTTGAATTATAATCCATTAGTACAAAGTACTTTATTCGGTTCAGATGAAAATGGTAGTTTTGTTAATGATTTGGCAACAGATTATAGCATAAGTGATGATAGAAAAACATGGACAGTAAAAATTCGTGATGATGTTAAATTCACAAATGGTGAAAAATTAACAGCAAAAGACGTTGCATTCACTTTCAATGAAGCAAAAGTAAGTGATGGGGAACTTGACCTTACAAACTTGGAAGAAGCAAAAGCTGTTGATGACACAACCGTAGAATTTAAACTTGCTAAACCACAGTCAACATTTATCTATGATTTAAGATATGTTGGAATTGTTCCTGAAAAAGATTACAACAATGAAACTTACGGTTCAAACCCAATAGGTTCCGGACCATACAAACTTAAACAGTGGGACAAAGGACAACAGGCAATATTTGAGTATAATGATCAATATTATGGAAAAGAACCATACTTCAAACAGATTACAATGGTTTTCCCTGAAGAAGACAACGTATTACAGTTAGTAAAATCAGGACAAATTGATGTAGCTGAAGTACCAATTTCCGCATACAATGAATCTGTAGACGGATACAAATTGGTAGAATTTGAAAGTCCTAGAGCACAAGGTTTATCATTACCATACTTACCTGATACAGGATTGAAAACCGATGGTGGAAATCCGGTAGGTAACAATGTAACTAGTGACCCTGCAATCAGAAAAGCATTAAATGTTGGTATTAACCGTCAAACTATTGTAGACTCAGTTTACAAAGGATTCGGTAAACCAGAATATACTGGAGTAGATTCATTACCATTCGCTAACCAACAAGCTAAAGTAACTGATAATCAACCAGATGAAGCTAAAAAAATACTGGAAGAAGCAGGATGGGTAGATACTGACGGAGACGGAATCAGAGAAAAAGATGGTCAAAAAGCATCCTTTGAAGTTTATTATCCACCTAATAAACAGGACAGACAATCCTTAGCAACCATCATTTCAGAACAAGCTAAAGATTTAGGTATTGAAATTGTATTAAAATCTGCAGACTGGGATACTATTTACACAAAAATGTATTCACAGGCAGTAGTAATGCAACAATCATCTGACAACCCGTACTCAGCAGTATATCAACAATACCTCAGTAAAAGTCCGGAAGAATTATTGGAATCTGACTACAGAAACCCTAACGCATACAACAGTTCAGAAGTAGATGCAATATTAGAACAGGGTATGGCTGCAGGAAGCCTCCAAGATGCATATCAATATTGGAATAAAGCAGCATATACTGGTAGCGGTGCAGGATTTGGTCCTAACGGTGATGCTCCATGGTTATGGGCTGCAGATAACCACTACGGATACTTCGTAAAAGACAATATTAATATGGGTACATTATCTAAATTAGGTCAAGATTACTATGTAAATATTCTTGATTGGACTCGTGATGGTTCAAATTAAATAATTAAAAGTTTCTAACTTTTAATTTTATTATTTTTTTTTAATAGGAGGGTTTTATTTTTGAATAATAGAACAAAGAAATTTATTAGAAATAAAGCAATTCATTTTATACTTTTAATGTTAGCAGTAGCTATTTTTAGTTTCATATTACTTGAATTATCTCCTATTGATCCTGTAAATGCATACCTTAAACAGGCAGTAATATCCCCAGAGCAAAGATTGATTCTTGAACAGTATTGGGGAGTAAATCAACCACTAACCACAAAGATATGGGGTTGGTTAAGTAATTTACTACAAGGTAACTTGGGAAATTCATTAATATACCGTGTACCTGTTATCGACGTAATATATGAAAGATTTATGGCTTCTTTTGTATTAATGGCACTTTCATGGGTAATTAGTGGAATTATAGGATTTGGATTAGGAATAGTTGCTGGAAAGAATAAAGGTGGCTGGATTGATAAATTAGTAAAACTTTATTGTTATGTATTGCAGTCAGCACCATCCTTCTGGATTGGGTTGGTCATTTTGATAATCTTCTCGGTAGAGCTGGGATGGTTCCCAATAGGTATGAGTGTGGCCATAGGAACACTAAGTTCGGATGCTACAATATGGCAATGGCTTGCAAGACTTGTATTGCCAACATTGACTTTGAGTTTGGTTGGAGTGGCACCTATTGCAATGTATACACGTAATGAACTAGTAAATGTATTGTCATCGGATTATATTCTTTTTGCCCGTGCAAGAGGTGAATCAGGATGGCCGTTGATTGAAAGACAAGCTTTAAGAAATACGTTGTTGCCTGCATTAACTCTTCAATTCCAAAACTTTGCTGAATTATTTGGTGGAGCAGTTTTAGTAGAACAAGTATTTTCTTATCCGGGAATAGGACAAACAGCTGTAGCTGCAGGACTTCAAAGTGACGTTACTTTACTGTTGGGGATAGTATTGATAAGTGCAGTATTTGTATTTGTTGGAAACACCTTGGCAGATGTAATGTACTACTTCGTTGATCCAAGAATTAGGGAGAATGAGAGCTTTGACAAAAACTGAAGAAAATAAACAAGGAATCTTAAATATTAATTTAAGAACAAAAACTCTTATAATCACTGGTATAGCATTATTGATACTTATTTCAGTATTCGTAAGTAATTATTTTATTGACCATACAGCTGTATTGACCAGTAATTTCTATAACGTAAATCAGCCCCCATCATTCGAACATTGGTTTGGAACTGATTGGATGGGCAGGGACATGTTTATGCGTACATTACTCGGTCTTGGAATAAGTATTGGTGTCGGTGCATTCGCTTCAATAATAAGTACAATAGTGGCAATATTATTGGGTGTGTTCTCAAGTGTAAATACTGTGGTGGATGAGATAGTCACTGCTGTAATTGATCTGTTCGGTTCCATCCCACACATATTATTAATCATATTGGTTTCTCTTGCATTTGGTGGAGGATATTATGGTGTAGTCATGGCAGTAGGTCTGACTCATTGGACCCCATTAGCAAGAATTCTAAGGGCAGAGATTAAAAAAATCAATACTAGTGAATATATTAAATTATCAAATGAATTTGGGAAATCCAAGATGTGGATTGCAAGAAAACATATATTCCCATTAATTATTTCACAAATTATCGTAGGAGTAATATTGATGTTCCCTCACGCAATTATGCACGAAGCCAGTATTTCTTTCTTAGGTTTTGGTTTACCGGCTCATGAGCCAGCTATTGGAATTATCTTATCAGAATCAATGAAATACTTAAGTATGGGATATTGGTGGTTAGCATTCTATCCGGGTTTATCATTATTGTTCTTGGTATTGCTATTTGATTTAATAGGAGAAAACGTGCATAAGTTGTTAGATCCACAAAGTGCACAAGAGTAGGTGTTTAGAATGAGTAAGTTATTGGAAATAGAAAAACTGTCAATTTCGTTCTCACAATATTTCAAAGGTCTTGAGCAAAGGGAACTAAAGGTATTGTCAGATTTAACAATGGATGTTGATGATCATGAAATATTAGCAGTTCTTGGGTCTAGTGGTTCTGGAAAAAGTTTACTTGCACATGCAATTCTTGGAATTTTGCCGTCAAATGCAAAGGTTTCAGGTAGTATACGATACAAGGGAAAAGAAATGGATGATGAATTAAAAGAGGAGTTAAGGGGTAATAAAATAAGTTTTATTCCTCAATCAGTAAATAATTTAAATCCATTAATGAAAGTGAAGGAACAGGCAATAGGTTATATCAAAGATGAAAAGGATAAGGAAAAAATCATTAAAAAACAAAGGGAAATTTTTAATCAATATAACTTATCTGAAGAAGTAGATGAAATGTATCCGTTCCAATTATCTGGGGGAATGGCACGTAAAGTATTGATATCCACAGCCTTACTTAATGATCCTGAAATAATTATTGCTGATGAACCTACTCCGGGTCTTGATGAAGAAGCAGTAAAAGAAACAATCAATAACCTTGTTGAACTTAAGGAAAAGGGTATTGGAATGATATTGATTACTCACGATATCAATACCGCAATAGAAACCAGTGATAGAATAGCAATATTATATCTGGGATATGTAATAGAAATTACTGATACTAAAAACTTTTCTGGTGAAGGAGAAAAATTGTTACATCCGTATACCAGGTCATTGTATAGGGCATTACCTGAGACCTATTTTGAACTCACGGAAGGTCATCAACCATCTTATCAGAACATACCAAAAGGATGTCCATATCATGAAAACTGTTCTCGACAGATAAGGGAATGTCATTATGAATTACCTGAGTTACGTGAAGTAAACGGTACAATAATCAGGTGTTTTAATCCTTTAGGAGAAGGTGATTAGTATGGATGTATTAAAAGTTGAAAATGTTAATTTTAACTATGGTTCCCATAAAATATTAACTAATTTAAACTTTAGCATGGAGAATAATCAGGTTATTGGATTGTTTGGTGACAGTGGTTCCGGGAAAAGTACTTTTTGTAAAGTATTAACCGGATTTATTAAGGAATATGAGGGTACAGTTACTATTAACGGTGAAGTGCCTCAAGGTGGATTTAATCCAATTCAGTTGATTTATCAACATCCTGAAAAGGTTATGAATCCTCGTTGGAAGATGAGGGATGTTTTGGAAGAATCCTGGATGCCCGATGATAATTTGTTGGATGAATTTGGTATAAAAAGAGAATGGTTTAATCGTTATCCTTCAGAATTGTCTGGTGGAGAATTACAACGTTTCAGCATTCTTCGTGCATTAAATCCTAATACAAAATTTATTATTGCCGATGAAATTTCAACAATGCTTGATGCCGTTACTCAGGCACAAATATGGGATAGCTTATTAAAGTTGGCTCGAAAAAATAATGTTGGCGTATTAGTTGTTAGCCATGATAAAAAATTATTAAATAGAATCTGTGATTCCATAGTATATCTATCAGATATAACAGAATAACCTCCTTTTTTTCTTTTTTTGGGATAGTGTTAATGCTTTTTTTTCACTGATCATATGTTTATTTATTCCATTATCTTAATACAATAAACTAGCGTTTAAATACTTAATAAATATGGCTCTTAAATAATGGATTAATGAATCTAGTTAAATTCTATTTAAAAGTCGATAAATTTGGTATAACACCAATTAAAACAATCTAAAATTATTTAAAAATCAGTTTTTAAGTTTTTTTTCATATCTTGATAATCATTCGTATGGATGAAATAAAAATCAATTCTAAACTTATAAAATTTAGTACACTTTCTGAAATTGTCTAGGGGAGGATTTTTTTTTCTTTTGTTGGAAATTATGGAATGAGACTAAAATATTTGCATTCTTAATCTTTTAGTCTCTGTAATTATAATTTAAAGAACCTTTTCCATGTGTATTGTTCCAAATTCGTCAAAAGTATTGTATACAATGTTATAATTTTGATTAATCCAGAAGGGTAAGGCACCATAACTGTCTTTTTGTGTATGGAGGTAAATTTCATGATATCCACTATTTTTGCAGAAGTTTTCAACTATTTTTAGCAGTTTTGTAGCAATTCCATTATGTCTGTATTCTTTGTCTACGAATATTCTGTATAAACTAGCAGTTTTTTCTTTATCATAAAACCTGTCTTTAATATTGTAATTTTTGTCATAACCACGTATACCGGAACTACCTATTATTTTATCATTATCTTTATCAATACATATATAGAAATTATTTTTTAGGGGTCGAATGTAATACCCAATGAGGTTTTTAATATCATAGTGATATTCCGGTACATAATCTAAGCCATAACTTTCTTTTATCATCCGAAAAAGGAAATTTTCAACGTTGTATTTGGATAAATGTTCCTGTTTTAGTTCCATAATTTCAATATTCATCTTTTCACCATATTACTATATCCAATTAATAACTACTAAATGTAATACAATATTTTTAATAGTTATTACAATATATTATATATGATGTAATATAAATACTTATTTTTTGTATTACTTTTGTATTTAAAATAGAAGGAAAGGTATTACTTGATAAAAAAATAAAATGTAAATAAAATATTTAACATATATTACATTATAATAAAAAAATTTTTCATTTTGTATAAAGGACGTGTAGATATGAAGATTTTAGTTGTAGGTAGCGGTGCAAGAGAACACGCAATAGCCAAAGCATTAGATAAAACTGCAGAAGTGTACACATACATGGGTAGAAAAAATCCGGGGTTGGCAGAAATCTCAAAAAAATATCATGTTGGGGATGAATCCGACTTTTCATGTATAATCAAATTTGCTAAGGATAATAATGTTAAAATGGCATTCATTGGTCCAGAAGCACCTTTGGAAAAAGGAATTGTTGATGAATTAGCTAAAGAGGGTATATGTTCAGTAGGTCCTACTAAAGCAGCAGCACAAATAGAAACAAATAAGGCCTTCATGAGAAAGTTATTTGAAGACTATGATATAGCCGGTTCAATAAAATACGGTACATTTTATGACCTTGATGAAGCATTTGCATTTATCGACTCATTTGATGAACCAGTAGTGGTAAAACCTATAGGATTAACAGGGGGAAAAGGTGTTAAAATTGTAGGTGACCAATTGGCAGATAACCATGAAGCAAAATGTTATGTAAAGGAAATCTTCGACCAAAAGATGGGTGGATTTGAAGGAGTAGTAATAGAGGAACTGCTTGTAGGAGAAGAATACACAATACAGGCATTCGTTGACGGAACAAACCTTGTTGCAATGCCTGCAGCACAAGACCATCCACACGCATTCGAAGGCAACAAAGGACCAATCACAGGTGGAATGGGATCATACTCGGATAACGACCATCTGCTACCATTTTTATCCCAGGATGAATACGATGCATCAGTGGAAATAATGAAGGAAACAATAGATGCAATAGCAAAAGAGGCAGAACCATACAAAGGAATACTCTACGGACAATTCATGATAACAAAAGATGGACCAAAAGTGATAGAATACAACGCAAGATTCGGGGATCCGGAATCAATGAACGTATTGGCATTGATTGATGATGATTTTGCTGAAATATCAAAACAGATAGTATGTGGAAAACTTGAAGATGCAAAATTCGAAAACAAGGCCTCAGTATGTAAATATATAGTACCTGACAATTATCCAAACACTAAAGCTGCCGATACAATAATAAAAGTGGATGAAGACAAAATAAAAGAACTGGATGCACAGGTATTCTATGCAGCAGTGTACCAGGATGACAATGATGATGTAAGATTAACATCATCAAGAGCAATCGGTGTGCTTGCAGTAAGGGATACCATAGAAGAAGCAGAAAAAGCATGTGAAGAAGCAATCAAATACATCGAAGGAGATGTATATCACAGAAGTGATGTTGCAACAGAAAAACTACTGGATGAGAAAATAAAACACATGGAAGAAGTTAGATCATAATTTTATATCAACTTCTCATCACTTTTTTTGACCCCCTAAATAAGTATATTCTAAATAAACCAATGAAAACTCTTTTTATAGGATATATATGCATTGTTCCTGCCTGATTTTATCAGGATATTGATAATTCTTTTAACCTATTTCTAATTAAATACTTCAACAAAAAGCACTAAATTATTATACATGAAATATCGGGCTTTAGGGAAAACAGGAATAAAATCTTCTATACTTGGATTTGGAGCAATGAGATTGCCTCTGAGAAGTTCAAATCCTGAGGATGTTGATGTCATGGAAATGCGCAAAATGATTGATTATGCTGTTGAAAACGGAATTAACATGTTTGACACGGCATTAGTATATCATACGGCGGATAGGGCAAGACCAGGAGTGAGTGAAGGAATTTTGGGAGAGATGTTGAAGGAATATGATGAGGTGCATCTGTCTACAAAAATGCCCTCTTGGAACATTACTTCTTGGGAATACTTCGATAAAACATTGGATTATCAGTTAGAACAGTTACAGAAGGATTCAATAGAACTGTTCTTTGTTCATTCAATTAAAGACTCATTCTATGGGGATATTAAGGAAGGAGGATTATATGAATTTATTGACAGGGCAAAAGATGATGGTAGAATAGAACATGTTGGTTTTTCTACACATGCATCATATGAATTATTGGAAGAGATATTAAATGATTATAAATGGGAATTCGTCCTTACACAGGTAAATTATATTGATAATGAGATAAATCCCGGATTAAAGGGTTTAAAAAAGTTATCTGAATTAAATATTGGAACAATGATAATGGAACCGTTAAGGGGAGGACAACTGGCAGTTAACCAACCACAACCAATACAGGACATATTCAAATCTTCAAAACGTGATTTTTCTCCAGTAGAATGGGCTTTCAATTATCTGTGGGATAAAAAGGAGGTCAGTTGTGTTTTCAGCGGTATGAGTAATCTTAATCAAGTGAAAGAAAATATCCGATTGGTTGAAAAAGCAGAGGATGGAATGTTAAATGATGCAGATTATGATCTGCTGGAAAAGGTTAAGTCGGAATATGAAAAAATGAAAAATATTCCATGTACCGGATGTAATTATTGTATGCCATGTCCATTTGGAGTTAATATTCCCAAATGCTTCTATGAGTATAACATGGATAAGATATCCAACAGTGAAAATGCGTCAATACAGTACAGGTTCCAGCTGCATGAAGACAGGAAGGCACACAATTGCACTAAATGTGGAAAATGTCTAATGTCCTGTCCACAATCAATAGATATTCCGGGACAATTAAGTGTAGTGGAAAAACATTTTGGAGATTAACTCTAACGTTAAATCTTCATATTTATATATTTTTTTTTTTTAAAAAAAGATTAAGGAAAGTCTTAATTAATTTTGATAATTAATCTGTTGACCTTCAACTAATTTATGGATTGATAACTCTTCGGAATCCAGATCATAATTGTGCATGTTTACTGCACTGATTTGACTGTTCTCGTATGTTTTATAATAATATATTCCTTTATCAGTATTTACGCATGAGGAATATATGGTGTATTCAAAGGCTTCAGGTGCTACTTCACAGCAACCTTTCTGTTGATAGACACTGCCAAGAATGTGGAAAAATTGGCTTATGTTTTCAGACTCGCTCTTTCCCGGTAAAACGTTTTCACGAGTAAATGCCACTTTGACAAAACGGGAAGCAGATGATAAATCTCCGGGTAGTCCCATACCACCCATACCTCTACTGTAAGCTTTTAATTCAACATTTTTTGAGAAAGTGTTTTCAGGAGTTTTCACTGATAAATGCCTGTAATTATTTAGGTTAAACAATTGTTTATCAAATGATGGACTGTTTGTCATTACTCCCACAGGATTATCATAAACCATCAACCCTTCTTCAACACATTCCACTACTATTGATTCAGTTTTATCGGATATGATCCAGTGTAAGGGGGATAATGGTAACTGTTCACTAAAGTTAATGTTTACCAGATTGATATTTTTCAGCAGTTCTCTTGCCTGACTTACATTTTCTGCTTTACTTAAAATCCATGGTATAAATTCAAAAGGGGTAATGTTGTCCTTGTTTTCTACAAATTCAGGATATTTTGCTTCCGGAAAATTTAATCCTGCCATGCTTAATCCTGCTTCGTTTGTTGCATCGTAGTATAATGGGTAGTTTTCTACAACAAATGCCATTCCAATAATTGCGTAGTGTGATTCTATATCTTCTGTTTTTCTAAAAGGGAATGTATAATTTCTTGGTGTGATAACTACCGTTTCATTATAACTAAATTCTAAATCTAAATTTCTACCAAAATAATGGTCATCTGCGTAAAAATTTGCTGCAGTACACATAATAAATCACTATTACTAATTATGATATATCTATGATAAGTAGTTTCGTTTAGTGAAGAGATATTGAAAAATAATGCATCAAAAATAAATAGGAATGCATTATTCAGATAACCAATTCAAAACATTTTTTTCTACTAATTATCCTAATGTTTTTTAACTAATAATGACATACTAATATATTATTTATTATTTAATTTATCATTAATATTTAGGGAAGAATAACATGGAAAATTTATTATCAATGACGGATGCAAAAGAAGAAGTCCAGAATATTCTTGATATTGCTTCACGTCTTAAATCTGGTGAAATAAACGATAAACCGTTAACAGACAAATATTTAGGAATGATTTTTGAAAAATCATCAACACGTACTCGTGTGAGTTTTGAGGTAGGGATGCAGCAACTTGGAGGTACACCATTATATTTATCCAGCAACGATTTACAAATTGGTAGGGGAGAACCAATTTCAGATACGGCAAGAGTACTGTCAAGATTCCTTGACTGCATAATGATACGTGCTAAGCGTCATGATACTGTTGCAGAACTAATTGAACATGCGGACATACCAATTATCAATGGATTAACAGACAAGGAACATCCATGTCAAACATTTGCAGATCTGTTAACTATTAAGGAATATCTGGGAGACTTCAATAAGAAATTTGTTTTTGTCGGGGATGGAAACAATGTATGTAACTCCTTGTTGTTGGGTGCAGCGTATACCGGTATGGACATGACAGTAGCCTGTCCTGAAGGTTATGAACCAAATGCCGAGATATATAAATTAGCATTGGAAGAGGCAAAGGAAACGGGTTCTGTAATAACTGTTGAACATGATGTGCATAAGGCAGTAGAAAATGCCGATATATTATATACTGATGTTTGGGTAAGCATGGGTGATGAAGAGGAAGCAGAAGAAAGACAAAGGGTATTTAAGGATTATCAAATCAATGCTCAACTTTTAAGTGAAGCTAACAGTAATGCGATAGTAATGCATTGTTTACCTGCTATCAGGGGACAAGAAATTACTGATGATGTTATGACATCTCCTCAGTCTGCTATTTGGGATCAGGCAGAAAACAGATTGCATGCACAAAAAGCTATTCTTTACCTATTGTTAAAGGAATAAATATCAACACCTTCCCATATTAAATTTTTTTGAGTGAAAATATGTTATCTAAAAGAATAATTCCATGTTTAGATTGTGATTTACAAGTACCTGAGGGACGTGTGGTTAAGGGAGTAGAATTTAAACAGATACGTTATGCCGGAAATCCTGTTGAATTAGCGACAAAATACTATGAACAGGGAGCGGATGAGATAGTATTCCTTGACATTACAGCTTCACACGAAAGACGTTCCACCATGGCCGATGTAATTAAGAAAACTGTTGAAAATGTATTTTGTCCTATTTGTGTCGGTGGAGGAATACGTGAGGTGGAAGATTATGTCAACATGTTAAAAGCAGGAGCGGACAAATGTTCAACAAACACTGCAGCAATTCATGATCCGTCACTAATAAACAGAGCATCAGAACATGTCGGAAGTCAGGCATGTGTAATTGGTATCGATGCAAAAAGAAGATATGTGGATAATCCTGATGAATCTGATGAACATATCTATGTGGAAACGGACAGGGGTTACTGTTGGTTTGACTGTAGTATATATGGCGGACGTGAATTCACAGGTATTGATGCAATCAAATGGGCAATAGAATGTGAAGAGAGAGGTGCCGGAGAAATACTATTGACAAGTATGGATAGGGATGGAACAAAGGTAGGTTATGATTTGGACCTTACAAGAGCAATAAGTCGTAATGTATCCATACCTGTTATAGCTTCAGGAGGGGTAGGAAATCCCGAACACATTTATGAAGCATTCAGTAGTGGGGAAGCAGATGCGGCACTGGCAGCAAGCATATTCCACTTTGATGAATATCCTATTCCTGAAGTAAAAAAATACCTGAAAGAAAGAAATATTCCTACAAGGATATAATGGAGAAAAAGCAATGACTCTAATAGTAAACATAGTTACTCCCGAAGCAATTATTATGGCCTCTGACAGTAGACAAACCGAGAGAAATCCTAAACAATTCACAAGAATATCCACAAACTCTGCAAACAAGCTTTTTTCATTAAATGATAGGGTTATTGTTGCTACAGCAGGTTTGGCATTTTTTGCAGATAACAGTGGCATACGAAAGAATGTATCTGAGTATATTGAAGACTTTAAGAAAGAAAATAACTTAAACAGTCTTACAATAGAAGAAATAGCAGAGAAATTACAGGAGTTTATTAATAGGCGTTATCCATGGGAAAAACAGTTGGATATTTCTGCACAGCAACTGGAAGTGGAAGCTGAACGTAACGGTGAAAAGATTTTGTCATTGGATCGTAGGGATTATTCCATTGATTTCAAGATAAAACAACCATCAGGACGTATTAAGGAGGGCCATTTGAATATAGAACCGGTCAACCTACTGGTCAGCGGATACAACACGGATGGAACTACCGAAACATATGAAATAAATTCTCCGGGGGATTTAATTCTTAAAAGAAAAAATAATGAATTCGGCTGCACTTGGATAGGTCAGGGGGATGTGGTCTCCAGACTTATTTTAGGTTATGACTCTAAGTTGTTTAAGCTTCCTGCAATCAAGTCAATGAACAAGAAGACTGCTGAAAATTTAAGGACACAGATGCGTGGACTGGAATATTATATTCAATGGAGTTTGATAACAGTACAGGATGCCGTTGATTTGGCAGTATTTTTAATTAAGACAACATCAATGATACAACAGTTTGCTGATGGCATTAGTATGGATATTGGGGACATTCAGGGAGTAGGTGGACCTATAGATGTTGCATTAATAACCAGGGATGGAATAAACTGGATTAATAAGAAAGAAATTACTTATGATGAAAAATTCTGACCTCCTAAACTATTTTTTTAAGATGATTATCATGATATCTGGACAATTTAATATTGAAAATGATGAGTATAGCGGAGACTTTGACTTAAACATTACAATGAATTCGGGACAGACAAGTCAGCCTCCATGGACATACAGGGATAATTCTTATTATGAGATATTGAAGATTGAGGAGAACAACGTACTGGTTGAAGTATCACAGAAACAGTTGAATGATAATCTGGTTGTAACCTATTATTCCGATTTTGACATTGATGTTGATGAAATAAGGAAAAAATTATTCTACATATTTGATTTGGATTATGATATCTTGGAAGTGTATGATTATCTTGACAGCAATGAAGAATTAAATGATGTTTATAAGTTCAATAAAGGATTAAGGTTATTTAAAGCTCAATTTCCTTATGAATGTATTATTTCGTCAATATGTTCGGCTAACAATTCAATAAAAAGATGGACAAAATCCGTTTCAGATATAAAACAGGCATATGGAGAAAAATGTACTTTTAATAATTCGGATTATTATCTTTTTCCTAGTGAAGAAATATTTCTAAGTATTCCCGATACTGAAGATGGTCTAAAAAGCTTTGGAGTTGGGTATAGAAGTTCATATATGCTTAATTCAACTAAAATGATATTGTCGGAGTTCAATTATCACAATACAATAAATAATTTATCTTACGGGGATGCATTCGATAAAATCAATGCTCTTGAGGGTGTAGGACCAAAAGTAGCCGATTGTATTTTACTGTATGGTTATAACAAACATGAAGCATATCCTGTAGATGTGTGGATAAACAGAATAACATCATATTTTTACTTCAAAGGGGAAAAAACTAGCAATAAAAAAATAATGAAGTTTGCACAGGATAAATTTGGTGAATATTCCGGTTATATACAGTTATATTTATTTAATTATGCAAGATTAAGTGGATTAACCGAAAAACTCAAGTCTAAGAAATAATCTCAAAATAATAAGGAAATGTATTTGGGGGGGAGGAATGAATATTTCATAAATTCTAATTAATTATTTGTTTTTCTTTATTATTATATATTTAATTTTTTTTTAGTCATCGATAATGATAACTTCGTTCATAACATCGCCTTGTCTAATATCATAGACAACATCCATACCATCAATTACCTGACCGAATACTGTGTGTACCCCATCAAGATGTGGTTGTGGGGAATGGGTAATGAAGAATTGACTTCCACCGGTGTCTTTACCTGCATGTGCCATGGATAATGCGCCAGTACCATGTTTATGAGGGTTTCCTTCAGTTTCACATTTAATAGTGTAACCCGGTCCACCTGTACCGTTACCAACTGGACATCCACCTTGGATAACAAAGTCTGGTATTACTCTGTGGAATGTTAGACCATTATAAAATCCTTTTTTAGCTAGTTTTTCAAAATTTTCAACTGTTCCAGGTGCTTCATTAGTGAATAATTCTAATGTAATGTCACCTTTATCTGTTTTAATAACGGCTTTTTTCATATATTTTCACCTAATATTAATTATGTACTTTAAAATAGTTAAGTTTAATTAACCACGTAAAAGTGGTTGACTTACAAAAAAAATAAAAAAAGAATTAATAGATAAGGAATAGTAAAACTGGTGTGATGAAGGTCTCTATAAATGCTGCAATGAACAGTAATACAAATATTATCATTACACTAATAATAATGTCTTTAATTAGTGGAATGGAACGTTCATATTCTTCCTTAACGGAAGTTTTGCTGGTGAATATTCCTTTCAGAATTCTCAATTCAAGAAGGGTAACCATAAATCCTCCCGCTAATGACACGACACTAGAAGGTATTTCAAATATTCCATGGGGGATTATGCCGAACAATATTACTATCCAAGGGGAGTAGGCAAATATGGCACCAATATTCGCACCGTTAATGAAGGCCATAACCAGTGTTGGAATGGAAAGTAATAAACCACCCAATACACACCCCAAATCAATTGAAAAATTATGCATGAACAGATTTAGAAAACCACCAATGTTGTATCCCTCAAACAGGGAGGAATAGTCATCTGTTGATTCTTCATTCTCATAACTGTCCATTCTCTTGAAGAAATTAAGTTCTATTTCCGGAATCGAGGTATCAAAATAATCCTCGGAAGAATAGCTGTCACCATATGTTTCATCTTCCAAATAATCGGTCATAATATCTTCACCAGCCATGGCTCCAACCATAATAAATATGAAAAAAACGACTATTGCAAGAGTATATATTTTCTTGTTGCGTGAAAAATAGCCCCCAATGTAGTTAAAGTCAAATACATCATTCAAATCCAATGAAATTTTTATTCCCTCCCTAATTATTTATTCAAGGACATGATAAAAAGTTTAATTCAATAATTTATTAATATCAAATTAGAAACTCTTAAAGCTAATCGAATATAGATTATAATATAATACTTAATATATATCATTTTAATTCATATAATTTACAAATTTAGGAGGAAAAATTTTGAATACAGAAGAAGTGAAAAATACTATAGACACATATGTAATGAATACATATGGAAGATATGACTTAGTCATAGACCATGCACATGGAAGTATAGTATATGACAAAGATGGAAAAGAGTATATAGACTGTGTAGCAGGAATTGCTGTAAACAGTATTGGTCATACACATAAAAAAATGACTGAAAACTTATCAAAACAGTTAGAGAAACTTATACACGTATCAAACCTATACTACACAGAAGAACAGGCAACACTGGCAAAAAGATTGGTTGAAGTATCACCTCATGATAAAGTGTTCTTTGCAAACAGTGGAGCAGGGGCAAACGAAGGAGCAATTAAACTTGCAAGAAAATACACAGGAAAAGGAGAAATTATTTCCACTCTTAATTCATTCCACGGAAGAACATTAGCAACAATTACGGCAACAGGACAACCAAAATACCAAAAAGGATTTGAGCCATTACCAGCAGGATTCAAACACGTAGAATACAACAACATCGAACAGATGAAAGAAGCAATAACTGATGATACTGCAGCAATCCTGGTAGAACCTATACAGGGTGAAAGTGGAGTAAGAGTACCTGATGAAGATTACCTCCCAAGTCTAAGAAAACTGTGCGATGAAAAGGGAATACTTTTAATCTTTGATGAAGTACAAACCGGATTTGGAAGAACAGGAAAAATGTTTGCATCAGAATTGACAGGAACCGTACCTGATATAACCACCTGTGCAAAAGCAATAGCCGGTGGATTACCAATGGGTGCAGTATTGGCAAACAAAGAGATAGCAGATGCATTCCACCCAGGAAGTCATGCAACAACCTTCGGAGGAACAGCATTTGTATGCTGTGCAGCAAACACTGTTTTGGATATCTATGAAGAGGAAGATCTTGTAAACAAATCACATGAAAACGGATTATACTTCATGGAAAAATTGGAAGCACTTAAAGAAAACCATGACTGCATAGTTGACGTAAGAGGACACGGATTAATGGTAGGATTGGAACTTAACTATGAATGTGGCGATTTAGTAGCAAAAGCACAGGAAAAAGGAGTTCTAATAAACGTTGCAAATGGAACAGTAGTACGATTTGTACCTCCATTAATCATCACAAAAGAGGAATTGGATAAAGTGGTAGAAGTTTTGGATGAAATACTACCTTAAACTCCTCAAAACTTTTTTTTACACTATTTTTATAATAATTCCGAACAGTTTAGTTTAAAATAAGAATTAAAGGGTTTGGGAAGGAGGTTAATTGTTTGTAATTGCTTCCGTAAAGAATTTTGGTACTAGTTTTCTATACATCTTATTTCTTAATAGGGTTTGTATGTTTTTATCCAGGATATATGTGTCACAATTATCGTTTTCTGCACGCATGCCTCTTCCATATGCTTGCATGAGTGTCATAATGGTTTTATAGGCATACCATTGTGGATCCATATTTTTTCTTTCGTTAATCTGCTTGTCTCCGAGATATGGATATGGAACCTTGTATATCACTTGGAATTGACATTTTTCATATGGTAAGTCCACTCCCTCGCTCATTGAAGGACTTACAAGAACGTATGGATTTTTGGATTTTTCAAACTCTGCAAGTGTTTCCTCTCTTGTTTTTGGGGTGTGGGATAGTATTCGCTGGTCTTTAATATGGTCTGTTATGTATTGCTGACATTTGTAGCTGTTTGTATGTATTAATCCCTTTTCATTTTTGTGTTTGTCCAGTATTTCCTTTAGCACAGGTATTGTTTTTGGTGCCGTGTGCCATAATGCTCTTTTTGACATTGGCCCTACCAGATTCATGTGTATTGGCCTGTATTCTTTTTTAAATGGACTGTCACTATGGATGTAGTATACTTCTTCAGGGTCTAATCCCAACCATTTGCAGAATAGGTCTTTGTCCAGTATTGTTGCACTCATAAAGAGTACCTTGTCGGCATATTGGAACAGGGTCTTTTCTGCGTATTTGTCTACTTTCAGTGGTTTAAAAGATACCAATCCGTCTTCAGTAGAAACCACCCAGTCCTGTGGGTCTTTTTTAATATTTGTTGTTATTTCTTTGATTTTACGTTTTGTATGTTCTAGTCTGTCTCTTTTCTGTTTGGTATATCGGTTGACATTTATTTCATTGTAGGAATCATATATTGCTTCTAGAAATGCTATCCAATCCTTTATGTCGGTATATCCCATCATGTTTTTAGGAATTTCCTGGTTGATGTCCTTTTGCAACTGTTTGTTGTAGATATTCAGTTCTAGTTTGTGCATGATTTTGTCTTCAATATTATGTGCTTCGTCTAGTATCATCAGGTTTCTTTTTTGGAAGTGTTGCACATAGTTAAGTTCTAGGTATGCATAGTCATAGTTGAGAAGTGTAACAGGCTCCTGAATTGCTATTGCCTTTTGATTCCAGTATGGACACTTTTCTGATGACTTAAATGTGAATGGGGTGGTATAATAGGAGTCTGCATCATCATCTGTTGTACTCTTTTGTTTGTTGTTTTCAATTTTTATGCCGAACGGACAGGTAAACTCCTCATTGCTTCTTATGGTTTGGCAGGTTCCCATGTCACATGAGTTTAATCCTCCGCTATCTAGGCATGTGAAATTGTTTCTTCCTTTAACTTGTGCATATCCAAATTCATCAGCGTATTGTCTTTGCAACTGTTTAGTCATTGTTAGGATGTATGATGGTTGTAGGATTTGTCCAAGTGTTGCAGCAATTGCTGATTTACCGGTTCCCGTTCCTGCTTCCAATATCACATAACGTTTATCTGATTCTAATGCGTTGAGTATTTCGGTTATGAGTTCTAGCTGGTTGTGTCTTGCTTCCTTAAACGGGAAATTTTCTATTATCTCATCATCTATATCGGGATGTTGTCGTTGTAGTTCTTCCTTTTCTTCAAGTGTCGGTCTTTCTATCAGTGATTGATGTTCATCTTCACTTTTAGAGCATACACATTTGTTTTTAATCATTCCACAGTCTGGACAAAATATTGAATTCATAATATTTACATTTGTTTTTTATAATTTTTTAAACTTGTTGATTGAAATATTATCTTGAAAAGATATTATGAAGATGGTTTTGATTTTTCTATTACACTTTAATAATAATTTAATTTCTTTTATTTTCTTTTTTCAACTCTTTAAAAATTATATATATTTTAATCTACTTAGATTATATTAAATATTAGTCAAATAGGAAAATTTAAGTTTACTTTATTTTATTTAAGTTATTTTAACTTATAATTAGACAGTAGAGTGATATTTTATGGCGATAGGAAAATTATACGGTATAGGTGTAGGTCCGGGTGACCCGGAGTTAGTAACTATTAAAGCAGCACGAATTATTAAAGAAACGGACATAATATTTGCACCACAATCTAAAAAAGGAAGGGCAAGTGTTGCATTAAAAATTGTCCAAGGAATAATCGACGAAAGGGATGAGGAACCAGAAATTTTACAGCCTTTATTCCCAATGACAGAAGATGCAGAAACATTAGATAAATCATGGGATGAAGCAGCAGACCAATTATTTGATAAGCTGTCCCAAGGTTTGGATGTGGTATTTGTTACATTAGGTGACCCTACAATCTTCAGTACATTTTCATATGTTTCAAAAAGACTACAGAAAAAAGGTGTGGAAGTAGTATTGGTACCAGGAATTGCAGCTATGACTGCATGTTCAACTACTGCTGGCATACAATTGACAGAACAGGATGATATTTTAGTGGTTGTACCGCAAATAGATGACAGATTACCAAAAATATTGCCATATGTCGATACGGTCGTGGCAATGAAAACGTCACGTCACTTGGATTTATTGGAAAATTGTATCAACCGGGATCCTAGAGAAAAAGACATAGTTTCCGTACAAAATTGTACTATGGAAGATGAAAACATAGTATACGGATTTGTTGATAATAAAAAATACTTCTCAACAAGTATTATTAAATTTAAGAAATAATTTTTCTTAAACATAACTCTTTTTAAAAATAGTATTGAAGGAATTAACCTTCTAACTTAATTCTTATTTTTTCACAGATATTGTCCCAGTTATACTCGTTGTAAACTGCTTTTTGGATTTTTTCAGGGTTTTCTTCAATTTCGTTCCAGTTGTCAATGGCGTATTGCAGGGTTTCCTCCAGTTGTTTAATGTCATGTTCAATCAGCTTACCGTAATTTGTCTTGCTGATAATGTCGGGGGAGCCTCCAACATTGGTTGAAATAATGTAGTTTCCATGATAAGCTGCTTCCAGAGTGGATATTCCGAAGCTTTCTTTTATTGAAGTACAACAGTATATGCTGCTTTTAGCGTATTCGTTAGATAACACTTCTTTATCACTGATATAACCCTTATAGATTACTTTGTCTTTCATCGTTTCATCTTTAAAATAATCTTCAAGAAATTCTTTCATGTCCTCCTCTATGCTGCCGACAAGTACTAACTTCCAATCTTTCAAATCGATATTCCTTATGGCATTCAACAGCATGTCAATGGATTTATTTCTTTTTTCAATGTAACCTACATATAATAGGGTATGTTCTTTATCCGTAACATCGGTATTGGTCCTGATAATTCCGTTTGGAACGTATAATAACTTATCCTCATTGATTAATCCGCTATTGTTCAGTTCAATGTAATTTCTCTTGGTTTCTATACTGACCAGGTCTATGAATCTAAACAACATTTTAACATAGAATCTTCTAAGTCCTGGAAGAAAACCGGGTCGTTTAATCAGAAAATCTATAAACTCATTATTGGCATCAAGTTTTAGGTAGATTTTTCCCTTCCTGTTGCGTATCTTATAAGCAGGTATGTAGTAGGGTAAGCTGTTGTAACGCAGATGATATAGTTGGAGTATGTCAATGTCCCTGGCATTTGCTTTTAAGTAATGTCTAACATCCCTTATTTCATCTCCGGTATCATCCAGATAATTTATTGTGAAATTTTCCCTTTCGAGTAAACTGTCCATGTACGAAAATTCTTCATTAGGATAGGTTGTAATGCTTGTCTCAAAAAAACCGCTTAATGTATAGGGAATCATTCCGACATCCTTAGTAAGGATGTAATTATATAGTCCTGGAAATATGCAGTTGAATTTTTTCAATTTATTGCCTCTTATTCTTTATAACAATAGATTTCTACTTGATTTTTTATTTTATGGGTTAATTGTTTTTCATCCAATTGAATTGGCATTTTAAGATCTTCCAATAAGTCATATTCCGTATCAATGATTTCCTCCACACGATATAAAAACCAGCTTGTAGTTTCATCTTTGTTTTTCTTATTAAATAGGGGATAGTCAAATCCTTCGGTATTGAAACCTTTTTTGCCACTGTATTCTATTGTCATTTCATCATCGTTGTGTAATATGATTTCAACACTGTTTATTCCATGATTTTCTTTAAGATCTTCAAATCTGAAATGAAATTTTTCGTATTCTGTCATAGTAATCCCAAATTTTTTATTAGTTAATAATAATTATTTCAAATTATATAGATATATTTAATTGAGAGATGGTATTATGCAGGATAGGAATTTATTATCTGATTTATATTTTGAACGTAAAAATGATTTTTCAAAGTATGCATTGATTTTTGCAGGAGGAGTTATGGCAGGTTATGCATTAAAAAAATTTATAGATTCCCCTAACTTTGAAAAGGTTAAAAACAATGCCGCTGACTTGGTCAATGATTATTTCAATAAGGAAAGGAAATATATTGATATTGAAGTAGAAAACGTTGATGATGAAGAATAAATAACAATTATGTGATTTTATGAATCAGGATAATGTATCGATAGTGCTGTTGAATTGGAATGGTGAAGATGATACTATCGAATGTTTGGACTCTTTAAAATCATTGGATTATGAAAATTTTGATGTATATCTTGTAGACAACTGTTCTGAAAGTGGATCCGTTGACAAGATAATTCAATATTTAAATAATCAGAATTATTATCACTATAATCTGGTTGAAAAATATGATTTGAATACCTATGAAAAAGACAAATCTTCAAATCTTGTTTTTATTTTAAACGATAACAATGCCGGCTTTGCTGGTGGCAACAATGTCGCTTTGAAATATATCATGGAACACAGCTCCACGGGATATGTGATGTTATTGAACAATGATACTATTGTTACCTCCAATCTGTTGACTGCCCTGGTGGAAAAATTCAATGAATCAGAGGATATAGGGTTTGTGGGAGCTAATCATTACTATTATAATGATAGAAAAACATTACAGACAGTTGGCGGTGGCCGTATCGACATGCAACATGGAGAATGTATGGCTGTAACTCAAAGGGGAACTGTTGATGAGTTTGACTTTTTAACAGGTTCTTGTATATTGATGTCTTGTGAGGTTTTACGTAACATTGGAGTTATCCATGAAGGATATTTCATGTACTGGGAGGATGTGGACTGGTCTACATGTGCCAGAAATCATGGCTATAAGTTAAAAGTTTCAGATTTCGGGTGCATATATCATAAAGAGGGAGCTTCAATTAAATCACTGTCCAGAATATATTATCATACGCGAAATAGGATTTGGTACATGAAGCGTAATGCTGCTGGTTTGGATTATTACAAATTCTTAATTTATATAGTCCTGTATGTCCTAAAGGAATCAGTAACAAATATTTTTAAAGACAAAGAATATTCTTTTACACTTCTAAGAGGGTTAAAAGATGCATTAATATAATTAAATGGATTGAATTAGAAATAGTATAATATCATTAAAGGGGTAAGTACATTGAATAAAAAAGAATTAAAAATTGCAGTTTTTCATAACCTACCGTCTGGTGGTGCAAAACGTTCATTATACACATATATTCAATATTTGACACAACATGGACATATAGTGGATGTATTCATACCTGATACTGCAAATGAAGATTATCTTCCATTGGAGGCTGTGGCAACCAGCGTAATAAAATATGATGTTAAACCAAGCTTCTTCAGGGAAAAGATATACTCGATATTCAGTTATGTTCCTGCAATAATCAGAAGAGTATCATTAAACAATGTAATGAAAACGGAGAAAAAAATAGCCGAAGATTTAAACAAGTCAGGTTATGACATAGTATACTGTGAACAAGACCAGTTCACTATGACACCTGTAATCTTTAAATATCTGGAAAAACCATCAATATACTACTGTGCACAGCCTATCAGAAAGGAAAAAATACTAAAAAAGGTTAATGATCAGAAAACAAAGGCAGGACTATTCAATCATCCTCTAATCAGACCTTTTGCTGACATATATGTTGATCGTGTAGAAAGGAATGATTATGAAAGAGATCTTGAATTTGCAGAATACTCAACAAACATCCTAACAAACTCCTATTTTACCCATGAAAACATCCTGAGACAGTATGGAAAAAATTCATATGTGTCTTACATTGGAGTGGATAGTGAGATGTTCAGTCCATTGAATCTTGAAAGAGACAATTTCGTGCTCTCTGTTGGAACATGTATACCGCCAAAGGGTTATGATTTTTTAATCAGATCCATAGCAAACATACCAAAGGATATTAGACCTGAACTGGTGATTGTCGGAAACAGTAGTGATGAACTGTGGGTTGATTATCTAAAAACACTTGCTGAGGAGAAGGGGGTTGTTCTGGATTTACAAACTATGATAACGGATGAAGACCTGATAAACTTGTATAATCGGGCTAAATTGGTGGTATATGCACCATATCTTGAACCGTTTGGATACGTGCCGTTAGAAGCAATGGCATGTGGAACACCTATAGTCGGAGTAAAAGAGGGCGGTCTTAAAGAAACAATCAAACACAATGTTACCGGACTACTCACCCAAAGAGATGAAAAAGACTTTGCCAATGCCATAGTTGAATTGTCCCAGAACGAAGAATTATGGCAAAAATGCTCACAAAACGGATTAAAATATGTTGAATCCTTCTGGACACTGGAAAAAGCAGGAGAAAGATTGTTAAGGAACATCAATCGTATTTTGGATAAAGAGTGATTATTATGACAAAACCGCTAGTATCAATCATCCTGTTGAATTGGAATGGTTATGAGGATACCCTCGAAGCATTAGAATCCTTGTACAACATAGATTATCCCAATTATAATGTAATTGTAGCAGACAATAATTCAACAAATGATTCTATAGAAAAAATTAAGGCATATGCTCGTGGAGATATTAAAGTAGAGACGGAATTTACAAAATATCAGGACAACAAGCCAATAAAATTAACAGTAGTAAAGGAAGATGAATACGCTGAAGCCATAGACAATACTTCAAACGATAATGAAAAAAAATTATTGCTTATAGAAAACAGGGAAAACTATGGCTTTGCGAAGGGAAACAACATAGCCATAGAATACACGATGAAATATGATGACCCGGATTATGTCCTGTTATTAAACAATGACACCATTGTTGCCCCGGATTTTTTGACAAGGATGGTGGATGTAGCATTGACTGATGATAGTATTGGACTGGTGGGTCCAAAATTTTACTATTATGATTATGAAGGCAGTCATGATACCATATGGTGTATAGGTAGTGTTGTGGACTTGGATCACTTTCCCGGACATCACAGTATAATGGAAGAATCAGATTATGATTTAACATTGCCTGTTATTGATTGTGATTGGGTATCGGGTGCAGGAGTATTAATAAAAAAAGATGCAATGCCCGAAAATTTTTTATCAACTGAATTCTTCTTTGGTTGTGAAGATATTGACTTAGCAATAGCCGTAAAGAATAAAGGTTTTAGGGTGGTTACGGTTACTGATTCAATTATATGGCACAAGGTTGGAATGTCAAGACATAGGAGTTCCACATTCAAAACAGAGTATAATCATATAAAAACAAATTTGCAATTTATTAAAAAACATAAATCAAATTATTACTATAATCTTCCAAAATACTTTTATCAAATTGGAAAATTGTACTTCCATGCCCTATTAAACAAGTTTTAACTTGTTAACTTCTTTTTTCATTTAATCTTTTTTTGAAAACTTATAAATATGATTAAAAGTATACATTTACTAATAATCCATTGAAATTTTTTCAATGAATTATAGGAGTTGTAAACATTAAGAAATTATTATTATTGGTTTTAATATCTGTGATGTTTATTACTATGTCAGCAGTATCAGCTGAGAATTCAACGGATATTGCCGATGTAGATTCATCACTGACTACTATTGAAAAAGATACTTCGGTAGTTAGTAACGATATTATAACTAAGAAAACAACAGATGATGTTACGAAAACCAATTCAAGTACAAATAGTAAAACGGCTTCAAAAATTACTGCAGATTCTCAATCTGTGAATTACAATTCTACAGTAAAATTCACGGCAAAAATTACTAATGCAGTAACAGGTGAAACTGTAACTGGTGGAAAAGTTGTTTTTAAACTCAACGGTAAAACGATGGGTTATTCGGCTGTAACGAATGGTACTGCAATGTACTATTTCAACACAACTACAATGACACCTAAAACTTATAATTTAACTGTAAAATATGGTGAAACTTCTACTTTACTTGGTAGTTCAGCAGAAGCAAAATTAACTATATTGAAAAGTGCAAGTAAAATTGTTGCAAGTAATGCTTCAGTAATATCCGGTGACACAGTAAAACTTTCTGTTCAAGTAACAGATATTAACAAATCAAGTCAGGCAAAAAGCGGAAAAGTAGCATTTAAAATAAATGGAAAAACAGTAGGTTATGCCAATGTTTCGGATGGTGTTGCATATTACTCATATGTGGCACATAATTCTGCAAAGACATATACCATTACAGCAACCTACAGTGGAAACAATGTATATAATTCGTCACGTTCAGAAACCAGCTATCTGACAGTTAATGCTATACCAACAAAGGCCAGTGTAACTGCAGTATCTAGTTACTCAACCGATGTGGAATTAAAAGCTACGGTTGTACTGAAAACTGATTACAGTTATTTACCTAGTGGAACAATAGTATTTAAGATTAATGGTAAAACTATTGGAAATGCAACTGTTTCCAATGGAAAAGCATCCTTAATTTATGATGCCAGTAATTTGACTCGTGGAAATTATGCTGTTTCAGCATTGCTTAAGCCTACATCATTTTATGCACACAGTAATGCTACAAATAATTTGACAATATTGGCAGAAAAATCTTTCACATATTCTCAAGTTAAATCCGCAGCTGTTGCTGTCAGAACACAGTTTGAAGCCAACAACATAGTATCAACAGTACTTGTAAGTAAAACAAGAATGGGTCTACAGGACTTCCTCGCATTAATGATTCAGACTGCAAAAAATGTTTATAGAGGTAATTCCAAATTGAATGCAACATATAAACATTACAAATCAATCAGTACACAGTATGATACAGTAACTCCAGATACATTAACAATAAAACAAATTATTGATATTGGAAATACTGTTTATAATTATATGGAAGCAAATAATAGACCTCCAACATATGTAACAACTACTATAGGAAAAATGGGTTACTACAATCTAATATACTCTTATACGAAAGTGCTTGATGTATCAGCCAGTACATATTTGCCGGAAACTTGTAAAATATACAGTTGGGCTGCAATTCATCCAAGTAATCCTAAGGTAAGAACCATTTATATTACTAGTGACAACATTTATAACAATAATAAAGACATTGCATTCATGAATAGCATTAAATCTAAACTTGAATCTTTAGGTTACAAAGCTGTTGTAGGCGGTTTAGGTCCTAATTCACATAACGTTGCAATCTGGGCTCAATCATTGCCGGATAATGCGGTTCAATTGTCAATATTTGGTGGAGCTGATGCGGGAGTAATTTATGATGTCAGTACCAGAAGTTTCATGAGAACGAAAGCTAACAGATTATTGTTCTTTGCATATAATCCATCTACAAGTAAAGACATCACTGGTTTATCATTTTTAGAAAGAGCACATGATGATAACTATTCTCCTAGTAGTTTTACAGGAATCAATAATCCCGATATTTATTTAACAAGTCATGGATATGGGTATGTGTATTCATATAAAGTTAATGAAATAGTAAATTCATTAATTGAATACATCAGTTAATCATATCCTTAACTATTTTTTTTAACTTTTTTTATGGCATTATTAAATGCATTTACCATATTGGAATATTGAAACTCGTTGTCAATTATTTCCTTGGATCTGATTTGCATATCCTTTTCTAAATTTTCATCAGTTAAAATGTCTTTTATGGCTTTTGATAATGCTTTCGAATCCTTTTCATTGACGATAAAACCATTGCCCTTAATCATATCCGGTGCAGCACCAACTGCAGTGGTGGCAATAATGGGATTATAGTAGTACATGGCCTCATTTAGTACAAATACCCAGGGATCTCCCATGCCCTCGTTAATGGATGGAACAACTACGACGTTGCTTTCATTATAATACTCTTCAAGTTCTTCATTATCGATTCTACCCTTGAAAAAGACATTTTCAATATTATTGTCACAAACATACCTTTTTAGGTTTGACTCTTCAGAACCGGAACCAACGATAATCAACTCGCAATTGCTGAGATTCAAATCTTCAAACGCTTCAAGGAGATATTTTACTCCCTTTCTTTTAATTAAACGGCCCACATAAAGAATTTTTTTCACGTCATGGTCTTTTTGGGTAATGTCGCATTTTCCTTCAATATTGCTTACATTTGGCATAATGAAGATATTTTCTTCGGAAACTCCCATTTTTTCATGGAAATAGTCCTTATGTAAAGTTCCCGGAACCAGTATTGCATCTGCATGATTACAGAGATATTTTGTTATAACATTCAGCAGCTTTTCCTTTAAACCGTAATTTCTTTCCCAGTCCCAGTCTTCCCTCCATATTATGAAGGGTTCTTTCTTGATTTTAGTAATTGTAAACAACACTATACTTTCAATCAGTTCCTGTGGAGTATCCCAACTGCCTCCGATGGTAATGTCATGTTCCTGTCCTGCTTTGGAAAGCAAGCCTCTGGCAAATCCAAAAGTGTTGTTCAGTATGGTGTAATTGACATTTTCAAGATTTTTTATAGAGTTTTCAAATTCATCATCATATATCTCTTTGATGACATCAGCGTGGGTGAAAACTAAGTCTAAATCATATATCCTTGCAAGCTCATTAAAGAAAGGTATTCTATACCACATTGCAGTATTGTGTGTGAATAATATCCTTGTTTTAGTCATAATCTTCACCAGTCGTATGTCATTCTTCTATATATTTGTGAATCTCCATTATCGTAAATTTTGCTTGATTTGTTTATTCCTTCACCTATAGGTATGTATTCCCCATTACCATATAAGAAACTCTCGTGCTTAATATTGTTTGACCTGAGGAACAGGTAGCTTCCGGGCTCCATGTCCGACGCATTCTTCGGATTCGTTGTATGCATATCATTAAGCCAGTAAAGCAGTATGTTACTAAATGCATCAGAGAACAGCGTGTTGTTCTGGTCATTGGTATAATATTGGTTAAACCATGCTACACCCGCATATTCTCCCTGGCTGAATATTGGTGCATCGATGGTGTTGTCTATTGGTAACGTGGAACTTTGGCCGACTTCATAATCTATCAGTCCCGTATTTAATATGAAGAAAAGTACTAGGAAGATTCCAATTACTTTCATGGTTATTCCTATCTTTTTCCTAAGTTCCGTGGTTTTAATCAGTCCTATTGCGGAATTGCTGATGTAATACAACCCGATAATGCAGAACGGTGCAAGAACAACAAAAGTTACCTCATAAATTCTTTGTAAGCTTAATTGTCCTCTGAATGCAGGAATATATAATCCACATGCCAATATCACCAGGTTAAACAGTGCAAATGCATTATATTCCCTGGTGAAGTGCAGGTATTTTGGCTGTATGATATTCATTACAAATCCTACAAGTATGAAATATACTGAAAAGAGAATAACTCTTTGAGCATTTATACTTACAATATCCATGAATCTGAACGGCCACCAAATCTGTAGGAATGCAATGATTGTGACAGCGACAATTATTGCCTGTTTACGTCGTAAGCTCATCTGCTCAATTTTCATTACCTGATTTTTAATGAAAGGATGTACCTTTATGTCCTCTGGATTAATGTCTACTGAAATTTTACTGAAGATTTTATATCCTACAACCACTGCAATTAGGATAATTCCTAGAGTGGCCAACAGTATCATTGGATTAATGCTTCCTCCAAGAACAATTGTATTTAAATTTTTGGAAACTATTCTTAAAGCATCAAAGAGTGAAGCTATAGGTTTGCTGTCTGCAGTTAATGAATAATATACTATAATAAATCCTATGAAGAACAGCGATAACGGTAAACTTATCGTTTGATCTTGTACTTTGTAGTATTTTCCGAAGTATTTGCGGTCAACACCAAATTTTAGGAGTATGGTGTTGATTATGTTACCGAAACGGGTTGACAGCACGGATAATGTTACAATTGTAGCTAGCAGCATGAACATGAACAGATAGGTAACACTATAATGTGATATTATTAATCCCACACCGAATAGGAGGTATAGTATTTTTCTTTTTTTCTGTTGAATGTTCCTATCTATCATTAACCAGACAAGCAGTACAAGGAATATTTCTGCAATCTGTTGTCTGGCCATCTGTACCATCCATCCATAGGAAAACCCGTTGTATGCAATAAAGAAGAAAGCAGCTAAAAATGCAATCTTTCCTCCAGTACGTCTTTCAAATATTTTATAAAGTCCGATACTTATTAATGAAAACAGGAATGAATAAATAAACTTAAATATCCAGGTCAGAGTCATACCGGATAGCTTGTTGAAAATTGGTGCATACATTACAACACTCAGCATGGCATTATAGGCATGAGGCCATGTATGATCCCAAATTCCGTTTTTTATCACATATGTTGCAAACTGATATTCAAAGAATATGTCATAACCCCAAATGTGGTTTGATATCAGTACACTATAGTAAAGAAGGGATATTGCAATGCTGAATATGGCAATATGGTAATAGTCCCTTTTAAGGTAACCCCAAGCCATTGCAAGTACTAACACACAGATTAATATCAATAACAAAATCTGGATTTCGTTTCTTCCATAGTACTGTAATGTATATGCTCCTATTATTGCAATAAGAGGCAATATACATAAACATATGAATTGATTTGATGTTAAAAGTTTAATACTCAATTTTGAACTGCTGTGATGGAAATATTCCTTATCCCTGTAATATGCTAAGGCTAACAATAGCATATTGAATATGCTGAAAGTAACTATAAGAGGTATGGTTTCAATAGGTTTTGCAATACCGATTAATGGATATAACTGGTTCATAGTCAGACCAACAAGCATTACCGATAAAATGCTGAGACCAACACTTAATAGTGTTGTGAAAGTATTACCAAGTTTATGTATTTTCATTATTCTCAGGATAAGAATTCCCGGAACGAGACTCAAATACAATAATGTTACTATGTCACTGAAGATTGGAATATGGGTTTGATTATAGGAAAATATGCCAACAATCCACATCAATACCTGTATTGTGATTATTACTGTTGCAAATTCCTTGAATTTCCAATCATTCATTGTAAATATGTTTCTAAATTCCATATGCAATCACTACTATAGCAGTTTATTATATTCTTCAACAATGTTGTTTACCATAATCTCCATAGAATTGTGTGGTAAACTGGCATAAGCATTTTCTTCTAAATTTTTTAATAATTCTTTGTCGGTTATTACTTTTACAAGTTTCTCTTTTAAACTGTCGGGATTTTCAGCTTCAAATAAAAATCCATTATAATTTTCTTTAATTAATTCGGGGATTCCTCCAATATCACTACCAATAACTGGCGTACCAGTACTGAAACTCTCATAAATTACCAATGGGGAATTATCATAGCAAATAGAAGGAATTACCAGGAAATTGATCATTTCATAGAATTTCATTATTTCTTTATTGTCTACAAAACCGTGGAAGATGATTCTTTTGTCATCTTTTGCCATTTCTTTAAACTCTTCTTCATCATAACCTTTGCCTATGATATGTAATTTTATGTCCGGATTTTCAATATCTGTAAAAGCTTTGATAAGAGTGTCTACTCCTTTATGTTTTCCTAATGTTCCAATAAATGCTATGTCTATTGTATCATAGTTTTTATTGGTTTTTATGGAAGTATATTCAACTCCTAAAGGAATTTTAATGGCTTTCGTATTTTTAAAGAAGTCATTTTCCCTGAACTTATTAATCATAAACTGTGAGGGGGAAATGAGTAAATCCACATTATCATTTAATAGTTTTCTTTGCCTGTTAACATACTGGTTACAGATTAAATTCCTTTCCTGGCATAATGTGTTATTTCCCCTGATGAGATTTGCTCTTGGACAAATTAAAGAAAAGTCATGGGATTCGTATACAACAGGTATGCCTAAATCTTTCCCGGCTTTAAAACAGGATAGGGACAATCCTTTGTAGTTGTTTATATGAACTATATCAACGGCTTCTTTGGTCAATATCTTCTTTATTTCCTTTAGTGTATCATTATTCCATAAATCCATGATGTGCCAGAAGGGTTTTTTTATGCCTTGAGCTTCAGTTTGTTTATATGTCGGATAAAGTTTTGTGGTGTTCAACTGGTATATTGTTGTGTTGTCCCTGTTGATGACACGTTTTTCATCATCGGGACTGGTTGTAATGATAATTGATTCATGACCCTTTTCAACCATAGCTAAAGCCATTTTTTCCACGATTATTTCAGCTCCTCCCAATACGTTAGGGGGATAAAGGTTACTTATAAAACATATTTTCATAGTAATCCCTCGTATAAGTCGTGTATGCTTTTTGCAATTTCTTTCCATTCATATTTTTCTTGAACTAATGCTCTTCCATTATTTCCCATTGTTTTGATCAATTCTTTATCATTCAGAATTTTTGCTATGGCATTTTCCAGTTCTTTGACATCTTTTGGTGGTATGATAATGCCGCTGTTGGTTTTTATTACATCATCAGAAACTCCAACGATGGTAGTGCTAATAACCGGAGTTTTACAGGCCAAAGCTTCCAGGACTACTATTCCGAAACCCTCCTGTAGTGAGGATATTGATGGCAGAACGAAAAGTTCTGACTCCTGGTAATGTTGTATTACTTCTTGGTCACTCAGGAATCCCTTGAATTCAACATTATCCTCCAATCCTAATTCTTTCGTTTTGGATTTATAAAAATCTAATAATTCTCCTTTTCCACCCACCACCAGTTTTACATCAGGAATTATTTCTTTAACAGAAACTAAAGCTTCAAGAAGATAGTCTAATCCTTTATACTTGTGGAACTTGTCAAGTACACTTAAGAAGAATATTTGGTTGTTTACCCTTTCTTTGTCAGTGTCTTTGAATAATGTTGTGTCTACGCCATTTGGAATTGTGGTTATTTTGTCTTTATAGTTTTGTAGGTGAGGTGAATTGATGTAGTCATCTTGTGTGATAATGATTTTATCGGCTTTGTTTAGCAGTAATTTTAATGTTGTACTGTTATAGATATTGGCGATGGTGTTTGCAATTCCTGATCCGATTATGTCGTTATGGTATGTGACTACCAGTGGTTTGTTTTTGATTCTAGTAATAATGTTACTCCAATCACTGCTCCAGGGTGTTGGAACATGTGTATGAATAATGTCAAATTCCTCATTGTAAAGTACCTTTGGAAGAGATAACGTAATGTTTGTGTTAGCAATTTTTCCAAAATATTTAAGTCTCTGGATATTTATGTTATGATAAACCTCTTGGTCTATAGTATCTGGTTCATTTGCACAAATAACCTTAACATCACAATCGTCATATTTTACTAATTCCTTAGAAATGTAATAAACGTACTTTTCAACTCCACCTATAAATGGATAAAAACGTACTGGTGTCTGTAAAACTTTCAACATCAAAACCTCAAAGAACAATTTAAATTAAAGTAATATATATTTTTTAAATAATTTATTTTTTATTAATAGTTATACAAAAAAAAGAGTTGCTTCTGGTAAAAAAAGATAAAAATAGTGAATGTTGTGAAAAAATTATTTCTTCAAATCAAGATAATATTTCTCCGTAAGGGAAGTTATATGATTCCAATCGTATTCTTTAGATTTTTCTCTGCATTGGGTTCTAATTTGAATACTGACTCCCTTTTCAATTAGAATGTTAATAATGTTTGCCAACTCCTCACTGTCTTCAAAAATCCATCCGTTCTCGCTAGTGATTAAATCTTTAGCGGCATTCATAGGATTGTTTAATGTTGCAACAGGAACTCCACAGGCATTGGCTTCAATAACAATCATACCAAAACCTTCACGTCGGGATGGAAGAACTAACAGGCTGGAACTTTTAATCACGCTATAGAGTTTGTTTTGATCTTCATAGAAATCCTCGAAGGTAATATTGTTTTCTAAGTTTAAACTGGATGTTAATTGTTTAAGGTGGGTTTCGGAAGGACCGTTACCTATTATCTTACACTTGACATGTGGATGTACCTTCTGAACCCGTGAAATAGCATTGATAAGTAAATCAACATGTTTTTCAGGTATCAATCTGCCGGCAAATACCACATCATTGTATTGCTCTGATGAATCAACATAAGTTATTTCAGAAATATTCACGCCATTGGCTATTATGGTCGCATTATCGGGACACTTGTTTTTCAGCATGTTTTCAAACGTTAATTGGGATACACAGATAACATTTGGGGTTAGATTAAAGATGCCCTTTTCAATAATCTTTCCGAAGTAGCCTAATTTTCCCAGATATTCAAACCAGTAGTCATTCCAAACTTCATGCAATGTTATGACTAAATTTTTTCTGTTTTTAATTTTGCTGGTATAACATGAAAAGTATGGGAATCCCTGACAATCCACTATATCAAAGTCTTTTAACTTGGCATTGGTCAGAATACATCTGGCAAAGTACAAGGCTTCTCTAATAGAACGAGTATTGTTTTTTGTATATAATTCCATGGGTTTTCCTACGCTATGGTAAGTTATGCCATGGTATTCAATAGTTTTTTGGGAAGAGTATTTTTCAGTATTCATCCAGTAACCCAAGGAGAATATGTGGACATCATGTCCTCTATTGGATAGTCTGGTACCAATTTCATATATTCTTCTTTCTGCTCCACCAGTTACCCATGGAAAAGCAGTGTCATATACAAATGCGATTTTCATTAAAATACTCTCCTATAAATTAATAAAAGAATTATTTATTAAATTTACGGTTAAACATGTATTTAACATGTCTCCATCCGTCATCAAATGAGCTAAGTTTAGCTTCTCCTCCGCCCCTTTTTCTATAATAGATAGGGACTTCCTTAATGTTTAAATTCTTTTCTGAAGCTTCAATAACCATTTCAATTGCATATTCCATACCTGGAGCACTTAGTTCCATTTTTGAATAAGCTTCTTTTGTAAATGCCCTCATACCACAGTGGGTGTCAGAATAGTCTGAATGGAAGAAGATATTTAGCATTTTGGTTAACATAGGATTACCAATATATTTATGGAGAGCTGGCATAGCACCATCTTCTATCGTTCCGTCAAAACGTGATCCTATAACAAAATCACATCCATCTTCAACAATAAGATTAATGAAGTCCATAGCTTGTTCTAGAGGGTATGTTCCATCAGCATCACCCATTATTAATATGTCTCCACTAGCTTCTTTGAATCCACGCTGATATGCATTTCCGTATCCGCGATTCTTTTCTAAAAATACTGTAGCACCAGCTTCACGTGCTTCTTGTTCTGTATTGTCTGTAGAGTCATTATTTACTACTATAATTTCTACTTCATATCCAGCTTCTTTAATCTCATCAACAGGAATACTTTTAATGGTTCTTCCTACAATACCTTCCTCATTTAATGCTGGAATAACAAATGATACTTTCATCTTTAAACAAATCCTAATATTATTTATGTATATTTTTTTCAATTATTTATCTTATTATTACTTTGTTAGTATTTAAATAAATAGTTCAGGGAATTAATTTGATGATAATAGACTCTAATCTATCCATTGAGGTTTCCCACGAATAATTGTTTTCAACAAAAATTCTTGCATTTTTTCCAATTTTGTCACGCAAATCTTTGTCCGAAGATAATTTGACAATGGCTTCTTTAAATTCTTCTGTAGTGTCCGCTAAAATATATTCAACCCCGTTTTCTGCATTAATTCCGCTAATGCCTATGCTGGTGGATACTACAGGTAGTTCCATACTCATGGCTTCTAAAATTTTATTTTTTATCCCGGTACCGGAAATCATGGGCGTAACGAAGATTGTGTTTGGGGTTAAATAACTTCTGACATCTTCCACAGGTCCTGTAACTTTAACATGTTCATTCTTTATGCTTTGAATATATGGTGATGGATTTCTGCCAACAACATACAGCTTAATCATTTTCTCTTTAAGAATCAGTGGGTAAATATCTTCAACGAAGTATTTGACAGCATCGTTATTTGGTGGAGTACTCATATCTCCTAAAAATACCAGTTTTACCTCGGATTCCTTGTTTTCATTCTTGAAAAAAGTGGTATCAACACCGTTTGGGATTACCTCAAGGGGAATATTAATATCTTTCTTCAATAGTTCCTTGTCCTTATCGTTTACTAGGATGCAATAGTCAAAATAGTTGTATGTTTTTTCATAACGGTGTATTTTCAAATAGTTGAGATACCAATATATCTTAGAGGTTATGTTTTCGGATTTACGATACATGTTGTAATTATAATCGCTTACGGCATCAAAAGCATAGGCAATTTTGGGAACAGGAATGTCTTTAGCATAAAAAGCCATAGGCATATCCGTTATTATAACATCCACATCCTTTTTTGCTTCCGATTGTATAAGCTTATTCATGCCGGAATGGTAGTAGTAATTAAGGAAACTTTTGGTCTTGAGGTTATCTATTGAAAACATATTCCTGGTGGTGTACATTAGCTGATTTTTAATGTCCAAATATTCGGGAATATCAATTGTCTTGTAATCGAAGAGATACTCTTTCAATTCTTTGATAGAGTACTTTTTAGAATCAAATGAGACTAAAGAAATCTCATATTTATTTCCTAACTGTCTGATTAGATGATATATGGGGAGTGTTGCTCCAACAGTCATTGAAGGAATGTCATGGCATATCAACAGTATCCTACTCATGATTTTCACCTTCAATGGCTTCGTGATAAATATTTAATATTCTGTTGGAGACGCTTTCCCAATCCAGATGGGTTCTGATGTAATTCTGTCCGTTTGCCAATTGTTTTAGAGTCATATCCTTGTCTGTTAATGAACGTATCATTTCATTTTTAAGAGCTTCAATGTCATTGTATTCAACAAGAGTTCCTGCATTAATCTTTTCGATTACTTCACCAGATTCGGGAGTCACAATGACTGGAGTATCTGATAGAATAGATTCAAACACGGTTATGGAAACTCCGCCCATATATTTTACGGGATTTACAAATAATTCGGCATCATGATAAATACTAATTTTTTCATCCTCTTCAACAAAGTCTGTAAATATTACTCTGTCCTTAAGATTATTTGATAATATTAACTTATCCAATTCCTTCTTGTATTCGGTAATCTTTCCGGCAATTACCAGTTCGTATTCTGAGAATTCATCAGGCAACATGCCGAATGCTTCAATCAAATGGTTTATTCCTTTTAACTTATCCATTCTACCAAGATATAATATGTAGGGTGAGTTAATGCCGTGTCTTTCTTTAAATTCTCCTTTTTTAGGTAAATTGTCATAGTCTTCAAGATTCATACCGTTATAAATAACTCTAACATCCTTGGCCTTCATTTTCTTGTCATAGTATGCTTCTTCTTCGGATACTGCTATTGTGGTTGTAGCGTTCCGCATTATTCTATTTCCATATAGAATGTCATAACCATATTTGATGAAAGATTTGTTAACGTGTTTTGGGGTGGATGCATGTGGTTGTAAAATGTAGGGAATGTCGTATTTTTCAGCATATTTGATTAAGACATTGTTCTGATACGATCTTAGTTCATGTAGGTGGATTATATCAAAACGCTCTATGTTATTGTCAAGCCAGTCTTTAATGTCGGGAGAATATATAAACAAAGCTAAATTGAATTTGTATTCAATGGGAACCATACTTAATCTTTCAATACTGTCTGTATCTTCCTTGTCATAATCAAAAGTAGTTGTTAAGATAGTAACATTATGTCCCATTTTTGTAAATTGTTTGGTTATATTGTAACATACATTTACATCTCCACCTCTAGTAAATGCAAAATAAGGAATAACCTGTAATATATTCATTAAAATCACTCAATAAAAAAAGTAAGGGGCTAGATTTCTCTAAGAAGTAAATCTAACACTAAGTTTTCAAGGATGCTTTCAAATTTAATCGCTAGTTTGCTCCAATCATTATCTTTAACAAAGTTGTAACCGGCTAAACCGATTTCCTCAATATCCTTTTTGTTTTTAAATCTGTCCTGTACTATTTCAAGTACCTCTTCAGGTCTGTTGATATAAATTATACCGTTTTTTTCACCAAATTCTGCTACTAATCCTGGAAGTCTAGTAGCTATAACTGGTTTTTGCATAGCCATATACTCATATAATTTAATAGGTACGATGTCCTGCATGATTATTTCATGTTGGTAGGCAGGAAGAATGCAAATGTCACTAGCACCTATTAATGATGGCATTATGGTGTATTTTTGTCTGCCTGTAAGAATCAATTGGTTTTGAAGATCATATTCCTCTTTAATTGATTGTAACTCTTCAAAAGCATCACCGTCACCGGTAATTAACAATTTGATATTCGGATATCTTGCCTTATTTTTTCCTAATTCAGTGGCTAACTCTTTAAGGCCTGCAAAATCATATAAGAAACCCATGAAGAATAGGACAATATCATCTTTGGTCATACGGTAATGTCTGCGAATTTTCATTCCGCTGTGTTTTTTATAATTAAATTGTTTTAAATTTATTCCTGCATCAATAATGGCCATTTTATGTGGATTTGCACCTAATTCAACGGCTGTTTCATTTAGTCTCCTGTTGATTGTCAGTACGTATGACGAATTTTTTATGGTTTTCTTTGTAATTCTTTTTCCTAAACTTCTAAATGCTTTTTCTGGAATTAATTGGTGTAAAACATCAATGAAATAGTATACGAAAGGAATCTTTTCTTTTTTAGCAATTCTTGAAGCTATATTTGCATTTAATATTCCAAATCCTACTATGATATCCGGTTTAAATTCTATGATCTGTCTTTTAATTTCCTTTTTATGGTAGTATAATATTGAAAAGTAATTAATTACTGGAATTTTAATTAGTGGAGGCCGGATAACTGTTACATTGTCTGTGTTGTATACTTTTTTATAGTGTTCAAATACTTTTCTAGGTGAGGTATGTCTTCCTTCTGGTTCCTTGTTTAATTTCCATTCAACTTCGTAGTCTATGACTCTTATTTGATGTCCTCTTAGACCTAATAATTCCATTAAATGATGTTGTTGATGAGGATTTCTTTTAATCCAGTCAGACTCTTGCACTACAAGTATTCTCATTTCAATCACCATTTTTTGGATTTATTTTAAAATTTAAATTCTGCACTTTTTTGGATATTATCCCAATTATTTACAAACCAATCATGCGTATTTTCCAATCCATCTTCGAATGATACTGTTGGTTCGTATTTTAATATTCTTTTTGCTTTGTCTATGGATGATAATAATTTATTTTTAGCATCCCAATTTCTTCTTTCTTTGTATTCAATTCCAGCTTTGTTACCACATAATTTATTGACTTTATTGGCCATGTCAATAACTTGATGATCCTTACCGGAACCCAGATTAATGGATTCTCCAATAGCCTCTTCTATTACACCCATTTTAGTTAATCCTTGAACGATATCTTCAACATAAGTCCAATCACGGGTTTCGGTTCCATCACCGGTAATGGGTAATGCCTGACCGTTCATAGCCCAATACATAAAGTTAGGAATCACGTTCCTATATTTTCCAGGTACTTCTCCGGGTCCAAAGACATTAAAGAATCGGGCATTAACTATTGGCAAATCGTATAAATTGTGGAAGTAGTTAGTATATAATTCTCCTAAAAGTTTAGTTACCTGATATGGTGTATGCAAACTGATACTAATGTCATGTTCTTCAAAAGGCATTTTTGAATCCAGTCCATAAACTCCACATCCGCTACTAGAGTATACAAATCTTTTTACTCCTGTTAATTGTGCATATTCTAATACTTTAAGAATTCCTAAACCGTTAACTTTCAAATCTATTTCCGGTTTGTCTACTGAATTTTGATTTGCGAAATGAGCCGCTAAATGGAAAACATAATCTGGTGACTCTTTGAATACCCATTTTAATACCTGATCATCACAGATGTCTCCTTCAATGAATTCAATACAGTCTGCTTTAGGTATGTTCCACTTATACGCTGATGATAAATTATCCAATATGATAATCTTTTTCGGATTAAATTCGGCTAGTTTCTTTGTCAGGTTACTCCCTACACAACCTGCTCCACCCGTTATTAGGATGGTTTCTCCTTCATATGCACTTTTAATGTCCACTATAAAATCTCCTTACTTTCCATTGATTTTTTTTAAAACATTTATAATTAATATTTATATATCACTTTTTTTTTATTTAAATTTTTAAAATCTATTTAACTAAATCTTTAAAAAACTGATGTAATTTTCTTTTATTTTCTCAATATTAATTATAGCACTGTTTTCATTATATAAACAGATAAAGTTTCTTAATTTAAGATGGGGACTTAATATGATAAGGTTGTTGATATTCAAAATCAATACATTTGGTCAGAAAATAAAAAAAAATAGAAAACGGGAGTTCATTGGAAAAGATAATCATTGAAAGTTTTCATTGATTTCCTTTAACAGGTTAATGGATTCTTCAAATCCTTTATCAATCTCTTTCTTGTTGTTGTCATATTGGTCTTTAACAAATCCTGTTGTATTATGATCTAATGCAATATGTGGGATGTGCATATATTCCGGACCGTAAATTAATGGTAAATATTCTTCATAATCATTTGGACAATTAAATTCGTATTCCTCAAAAGTTATGGTTTTTAAAGGGAAAATGTATTCTGTCGGATAAATCCTGTTGTGAATGTTGTTATGGGGACCATCAATTGCATCGGATATCTGTGAAGTTTCATCATAAGTAAATTTCATTTTGGCACTTTGGATTTCCAATCCCTCATCAAAAGTCCAAGTTCCATCTTCAATTTTTTCCCTGAATTCGACCTGTAGTTCCGTCTGATTTTTATTTCTTTCTTCTGTAAGGCCTTCATCCAGAATGTATTCCTTAGGGAAGACATCGAAGTGTACAAAAGGTTTTTTGAATGCACATTGGAAGAATAATATGAAAGTACCATTATTCAATATGTCCTGTTCATTACAGTTTTCAGGGAAATTTTCATGCGGTTTGTTGAGTCTGGAAATTATTAAATGGTCTTTTAAGGCATCGATTTTTTCAATTTCCTGTGGAAAGACTTCCATAAATTTATTATAATCCTCCCTTAACATGGAAACATCTATATCATCATCCCATGGAACAAAACCTCTGTGTCTTACGGCTCCTAATAAGGTACCATAGTCAATCCAATATTTGATGTCATGTTTTTTACAGATATTGTCAAATAATTTCAGTAGTTCCAGAGATAATAATTGAATTTGACGCATAGTTCCTGTAGCTTTAATGTCGCAGCTGCTGAAAATAAGGTCTAGCATGCGGTAATGAGATTCCAATTCCCGAAATTTATTGTTATTGTTGAATCTTTGAACCATCTCAATTACCTTTGGATGGTTTTTTAAATTTTCAGGTAGCATTCCATATAATTTTGATAAAATAAAAACCATTTTCCTTTCCCCTATTTTTTAATATTATTGTCTATTTATTAAAATATATATTACTAAATTTGATATAAACTCTTTTGTTTATAAATTAAATCATATATAAGTTCTATTATCAATATTCTTTTTAAATTTTCGTTTACCTTTATTCCATTTTTTTAGTATAATTATTTAATATCCTTTTATTTTAAATAAAAAGATTTATATTATTTCCATCACATAGAAATAATTATGATGCCTATAAACAATTTCAATAACACTAAAATCAAGATTTATTCTACTACAAGGGGAATAAAAATAGTAGATAGTCCTATTAAAATTCAGATTTTAAATCTCTTGGAGGGTCAAGTTAGTGAAGCGGATATTGTTAGCAAAACAGGTAAATCAAAATCAACAATATCGGTACATTTGAAAAATCTCATTGATGAAGGCATAATTAGCTTCAAATCTCATCCATTGGATAGAAGGAGTAAGCTTTTCTATATTTTGGCAGATTATATAGGGGAAATATATCCTAATAAAATCATTTATAAAAGCCCTGACATAGAATCTGACCTAGATACTAAAGAACACTTATATATGGAGTTGTTTAGGCAATCTAAATCAATGTTACTAGTTCATGGACTTCAATTAGAGCCATTAGAAGTCGAATCAGGTAAAAATATTGGAAAAAAAATATATGAAAGTTTTGACTTTGAAACTTTCGATGAGCTTCTGGAATTAATTATTGAAAAATTTGAAGATTTGGGATTGGGTCATATAAAGGTAAGCAGCAAAGAGCCTTTAATCTTAAAAAATAATGATTGTAACGAATGTGATGGTTTACAATATAATATGCCTCTGTGTCATATAACCAAGGGAATTTTGGCAGGAATTTTTGAAGGTTACTATGAAACAAATGTTTCAGTGGAAGAAGTTGAATGTACATCAAAATATGATGATTGTTGTACATTCATTGTAGAAACTGTTGGAACTAATAAATCTTAAATCTTTTCACCCTTCTTTGTATGGTGATTGGTATAAAAGTAAACCAATCTCCCATACATGTTCTTATTAATCCTTTTTTAAAATACTTTTTTTGTAATTTCGGTAATGTAGTATAGTATCCTTCACTCATGGAAGCTCCCTTTGATCTATGTTCCAGATTGGTTGGAATCAGGTAGGCACAATAACCTTCTTCCTTTATACGATAAACGTATTCTACACAATATAAATGCCAATCATCACATATGTCCTCGTTCAGTTCATGTTTTCTGAAAACTTCTTTCGGAATTATGAATAGGCATTCATCCAATGTCAAAGCTTCCTCTGGAGTGGAAATTTTGAATGGTGACACATCAACCGGATCCAGTCCTTGTTTAATATTGCCGCGTACGATGCTGTCGATAGTTTTACCTGCAACACCCACAACACCGGTATTGTTTAAGTTTTCAAGAGTTTTGCAAGTATTTTTAATCCAATCTTTGTCAGGCAGATAAATGTCCTGATGAGCAAAGACAAAGTAATCTCCATTGGCCTCTTCAGCTCCATGATTTAATGCTGAAGAAGCACTGGTAAACTGGCCCAACCTGTTGTCTACAAGTATCAGTTCATATTCTTCGCTTTGATAGTTTAAACTTTTTATAAGATATTCTTCAAGTATGTCTTCATTATTATAAACACAGATAATGCTCATCATTTTTATCACAATTTTAGTATTCTGTTAATCTTTTCAGGCAGTAACTGTTTAAGAATTTCAATATCGTCCTTATCAAATGTTTTGATGGCCAATATGCAAATGAAATAAACAACCACTCCTACAATTACGCTGGTAAACAGTTCCAGGTTCAAGTAGTACACAACAGCTCCCATTACAACGCTGGCTATGAACGGTTTGATTAAAATATCTTTCATAGGTACTTTATATCCATATTTGTGCATGATGTACAGGTAGAATAATACCATACTGACTTCATTAAGCACTGTAATCATTGCGGCACCAATACCGCTGAATAAGTTAATCAATATGTAGTTTCCTATTGTACTAAACAGCAAACAAAAGAATGTTGCTTTAATTGTCTCATGTTGTTTGTTAATGGATGCAATACTTGTTCCTAAGATGTAACTCAGGAATATTGCAGGCAATGCCCAAATAATCAGTTCAAGTATTGGGACTGTATTGACATATGCAGAACCATACATGAACATTATTATCTTGTTTGCAAGAACCATCGTACCCATGGATATTGGCATACTTAGTAATGTAAGATATTTCAATGACTTTTGGTATGAATATGACAGCATGTCCTTACTGTCCACGTAGAACTTTGCAAATATCGGAAGAACTGCTGTGGAAAATACTGTTGGGATGAATATTAGTGCCTGCATGAGATTGAATGCCGCAGTATATTCTCCTACTACTGCACTGGTCGTCAGCATGTTCAAGAGAATGGTGTTCATTTTGAATGATATTAATGCAAAGATGCTTGTAATTGCCAGAGGATATGCGTTTGATATCAGATATTTCCAGAATTTAAAGTCAAATTGAAAGTGTATTAAACCGTAATTTCTGGTGCACATAAGGAAGCTATATAGCAACACGGCTAATGAGGCAATTACGTATACTAATGCCATTACAATTACATTTTGTCGTGTAAAGACACATACCAATACTCCAATAAACATTATTGAAGCATTTATGATTTCTGAAATGGACTGGTATTCCATTTGTTCATATGCCCTGAATAATGATGTGAAAATTCCACAAAATGCATTGATAATTACTGATGAACCTATCAGGTATACTACATACTTTGTTATTGAATCGAATGTACCGATATTAACAAATATTATTAGGGCACCCATAGTAATAAGGGATAATATTAATTTTATACTTCCATGGTTACCCAGATATTTGGCGGTTCTATTTTTATCCCGTGCAACTTCACGTATGGTTAATGTTGATAATCCTAAATCAGTAAAAATTGCAAATAATCCCGATATTGCAGTAGCAAATGAAATAATACCGAAATTAGTAGTGCCCAAGTATCTTGCAGAGTATAAAGTATAAAAAAATGCAAGAACATAACTGATTAGTTGTGAAATAAACAGTACGCTTGTATTTTTTACTAATGTTCTAACAGTACTCATGTTTTCACCATTATTTTAACTATTTATTATTCTGTATTCAATTATAAAAATTTGTTACTAATCAAATCAAGAACTTTTTGAACGATTTCATCCATTTGGTATTGTTTGTATTCGGCTAATCTGCCTATAAATGTAATGTTGGTGTAATTTTCACTTAATTTTTTATATTTTTCATATATCTTTTGATTTTCTTCTAAATTGATAGGATAGTAGGGAATATTCTGCTCGGGATTCGAAATGTCATATTCTACTGGAAATTCAAACTGAATGGTAGTATAAAATGTCTGCTGTCCTGTCAGATATTTAAATTCCGTAATTTTAGTAAAATGATACTCTTTTGGATAATGTATTGTGGCATTGTCCTGGAAAAATACATCATCGACATCTTCATTAAGAAGAATTAATGATCTGTAGGGTAACTGTCCGAATTTGTAGTCGAAAAATTCATCTATCCTTCCTGTAAATATTAAATGGCCTTCAAATTCTTTGTTGTTATAATAAACTTTTTTGGTATCATGATTTATGGACAGCACATCTTTATAATCGGTATCTAAAAGTACCGTTATGTTATGGTTCTTCAGCATGTTTTCAAACATACTTTCATAACCATATGAAGGAACTGCCTGATAAAGATCATCATAATATCTGCAATCGTATGAAACGTGTAATGGTTTCATCTTGTCAACAAGTTCAATTATTCGGGTATCTTCAATATTGTATAACTTCTTATAGTCTTTAAAATAGACTTCCTTGAAGATGTGTTCTCCCAAATCTTTTAAATACTCATTGTCTGATTCCATTAATTCTTTGATTGGCACTTTAGCATTAACTTCATAATTATCAAGTAATGCATCCTTGATTTCTTCCGAATCACCGGGTCTTGTTTTGTCTATGCTTATGAGATTGAATGGTACCGGAACGAGTTTGTTGTCAATTTTGTAAAGAACCTTATGGTTATACGTGTTCCACAGTGTAAATAGTGACAAGTAGTTATAGACTTGCAGGTTGTTTGTATGGAAGATATGTGGTCCGTATTTGTGTATAATTGTCCCATGTTCATTTACATAATCATAGCAGTTTCCGCCAATATGATCTCTCTTTTCTATTAGTAAAACTTTCTTTTCAAGAATGTTTGCTAACTCCTCAGCAGCGGTAATGCCTGCTATTCCAGCCCCTACTATTATATAGTCATATTGCATTATGTTCCCTCATTTTCTTGTTGTGGAAGTTTTCCTAATATCTTTATTCCTTTTCTCTGTAGGAAGATTAACATACTTATGGTAATAAATGTTTCAGTTATGGCAAATGATGTTGCTATTCCTTGTGCTTGGAACAACAGTATGAGTGTTATTCCCAGAACAATATCCAATATTCCTCCGGTAAATACTATTTTTGTAAATTCCTTCTTGTAATTGAAGGTTAACATGGTCTGTATACCAAATATGTTGCTTAATGAAACCATAAATGGAATTATTGACAATATTCTTAGTATGGTCGTTGAACTGGCATATGCAGGTCCGAATAATATGGATATGATTAAATCTGCAAATATGAACAAGCCTAAAGAAAATATTGCTCCCAATACGGCTGCCAATTTTGTCAGTTTTCTAATGAATATGATGTTCGTTTCTTTATCTTTTCTATCAACATTTCTGCTAATGAAAGGATATAATGCCTGAGATATTGGAGTAAACAATCCATTTACTGCAGTAACTATCTTTTCAGCAATACTGTAATATCCGACCATTGTGTTGTTTGTTAACAATCCCAATAATATTGTGTTTGTGGTTGTGTATAGGTTTATGGCGATGGTTGATAGAAACACATGCCAGCCTTCCCTTAAATGATATTTCATATCGGCTCTTGTCGGCATCCTGAATTTAATATCAAACTTGGTTAAAGCTATGTAAATTCCCAATACGCCCACAACAATGTAACCGAATGAATTGATAATCGGAACCAACAGGTAATCTGCCGTTTGATGTATAAAAACGAATATCAAAATCGTGAATATTAATTTGCCTATGATGTTCAGGATACTTGTATATTTCATGTACTCCAGTCCCTGGAATAACCATGTTGGAAACAATACATTTCCTATTACCATTCCAAATGTCAATAAATAAATTTCAGCATCCTGATTAAATCTGGGAACGGTACTGATGATTATAAACAGTACGATTAAACTCACTACAGTCAACAATATTTTAATAACCATCACTGAACTGAAAATCTCCGAAACTTTCTTTTTATCGTCTCTGACAATAGCTAATTCACGTGTTGCTGACAAATTAAATCCATAATCTGTAAACATCTGGAAATACAGTATTAATGAGGTCGCATATTGTGTCAATCCGAACTTATCAGGACCTAAAACATAGGTAAGATAAGGAAGAGTAATTAAAGGTAGGATATAACTAGCAAATTGTAATCCTGTTAGGGATGCTATGTTTTCAAATACTTTTTTGTACTCTGCTTGTTTAAATAGATTTTTTATCCTTGAAATCATAGTATCCTCTATAAAAAAAGTTTAAAGAATTTAGTTTTCAAATTCTTTTTGATAGAAGTTTACAGTTTCTTTAAGTTCTTTGTTGAAGTCATGTTCATTTTTGTATCCGAACGCTTCTTCCGCTTTACTGATATCTGCCATGGAATTTTTTATGTCTCCTTCACGTACAGGTTCATATTTTGGATTGAAGTCATATCCCATAATTTCACATATCTTTTCAAGCAGTTCCTTAATGTTGATGGTACTTCCGTGAGCAATATTATAAATTCCTGTAACATCACTTTTAGCAACATCAATATTGGCTTCCGCGATATTCTTTACAAATACGAAGTCTCTTGTCTGACTACCGTCACCGTGAATTGTAGGCTGTTCTCCTTTGAGTAAGGTGGTGATGAATTTTGGGATTACTCCGCTATATGCAGAATCAACATTTTGTCTTGGACCAAATACATTAAAGTATCTTAAGCATGCTGTAGGTAACTTGTATGTTTGTGTAAATGTATATGAGTACAGTTCCATGGTCGCCTTAGAAACTGCGTATGGAGATAACGGTTGCATTGGAAGAGTTTCCACATTAGGTAACACTTCTGTTTCTCCGTAAACTGCTGCTGATGAAGCACAAACTACTTTTTTAATATCATTTTCACATGATGCTTTAAAAACCTTGTAGGAACCATCAATATTTATTGTGTTAGTTAATGTTGGCTTTTTTATACTTTCTGGAACACTAACTAATGCGGCTTCATGAAATACGTAGTCATGATTTTCAAATATGGTATTTAAATCCAGTTCACTGATGTCTCCACAAACCAATTCAATTCTGTTGTGATCTAAATCCTTTAAGTTTTCAACTTTTCCAGTAGACATGTTATCGATGATTGTTACTTTTGATGCTCCTTGGTCTAGCAGACATTCAGCAATGTGTGAACCAATAAATCCGGCTCCTCCTGTAACTATACATCTTTTATTTTTCATAGTATCTTTCCCTAATTGATTATTTATTTTTATAGTTTAACTTTAAATAACGTTGTATCTTAAATTTAAAGTTCTATATGGACTAGTATCATTATTTTTAAATAATTCGAATTTAATTAACTGGTTTTGTCCTTTATTGTGAGTACTAGTCATATAATATGGTATTTCTCTATTTTCTTTATCTTGTAAACTTTGATTGTATTTTGTCAGTATAATATCATCTTTTGAAATCTTTACAGTATAATTCATGTCTTGGTGTTCCTGATTGGTTATCCCAACAACAATTTTGTGGATGGAATTTTGAGTCACATTGGTGGGAATATTTGTCGTGTTGTTATTGTCATCCAGAATATAAAATTCAGTATAATCTTGGCCGGGATTATGAATGACAACAAGATAAATCACTGAGATTGTTGCGATAATTAAAATAGCAATTAACGTTCCCGTAATAATTTTATTTAGTAAAGTCATAATTCACCATTATAGAAAAGTTATCCTATATAATAATTTAATATGTCTCTTTTAATATACATAATTATTAGTAAAACTTTCTTTATGGAGTTTCTATTTATGAATGATAAATTTTATGTAACTGATTGTGAAGGACCGTTATCAATAAATGATAATGCATATGAAATATCAGATTATTTTATTCCGGAAGGTGGAGAATTTTTTAGCATATTAAGTAATTACGATGATATGTTGGTAGAAAGAAATATTGAAGGATATCTTGCTGGAAGTACTTTAAAACTAATTTTACCCTTTTTTAAAGCGTATGACTTGACAGAACAGAATCTCATTGATTTTTCTGAGGACAATATCAATATGGTTAATGGTGCTTATGCTATGATTAAACACGTACAGGACATAATGCCGTTTTACATAGTCAGTACCAGTTACAACCAATACATTAAAGCTTTGTGTGATAAGACAGGATTTATATACGAAAATACTTATTCTACACAGTTGGAATTGGATAGGTTTGATTTAAAAAGTGAAGAGCAGGAATCATTGTTGGCAATCAGGGAGAACATTCTTTTTGATTATGGTTTTGACAATATTCATCATTACTTTACGGATGTAATCTCAAAAATGCAGATAAATGATTTGATTGATTCTGTTTCACCTGTAGGTGGGATAGGCAAAAGAGATGCGATACTGGACATCATTGATAAAAATAACTACGAACCGTATAATCTGATGTATAGCGGTGACAGTATAACTGATTGCGAAGCGTTGGAATATGCAAAAGATAATGATGGAATAAGCATTTCCTTTAACGGTAACATACATTCAATCAGTTCGGCATCAATATCAATAACTTCAACAAATAATTTAATATTGGCTCTAATAGCCGATATATTTAATAATAAAGGTACGGAAGGAGTATATGATTTCATTAGTTCATATGAGGATAATCCTTTGGATGCTCTATTGGAATCTTCTGTGAATGATGAAATAACACAGGAATTGCTTCTTAACAAAGCTTCAATTGATATTATAACAGAAGATAATGTTGAACAATTAAATGAAAAAAGTAAAATTACAAGAAATGAAGTCAGAGGACAAAAAATAGGAAACTTAGGATAGTGATATTATGGATTTTGATATAGAAGATACTTATTGTGAAGCATTCACAGGAACATGCGTAAGAATGATTGTTACGGCAGAAGATGACAGAACTATTGAAAAAATAGCATATGATGCATGTGCAACACCGGGAACTGTTATCGGAAGAACGGAATCAGGGGTAGAAAAATTTTTATCACCTGAAGAAACACCGGACAACAGGCCTGGAGTAATAATCCAGTTCTGGTATAACACTAAAGATTTAAACAAATTTGACAAGGAATTATCATTCAGAATAAGACAGGACATTCTGGTTAAACCATTCGTAAAAATATTTGATGCATCAATAGATCCATTTGATTACATTGATACAACAGAACATGTTGGACATTGTGGTGATGGTTATGAATGGACTGAAGAATTTGATGGAAGAACTATGATAAGAGTACCAATATGCGTACCTGATTTCTATATTGAACAAAAATTGGGCTGTATGGAAGGTATAATGGGAGTAAACTTCTGGTATTACTGCAGTACTAAAAAAGCTGTATTGGAAGCAGGATATAAATCATTGGAAGCATTGGCTGATGTAGAAGGGGTTTGTACTCCATTCGATATTTGTTCAGCAGGTTCTAAAGTGGAAACAAACTATCCTGAAATTGGACCTACAACTAATCATCCATATTGTCCTTCACTCAAAGAAAAACTTGGTGATGAATCTAAAGTTGAAGATGGGGTAAATTACATACCGGAAATAGTAATAAATGCATTGACATTAGAAAATGCTGAAGAATCATTAAGAAAAGGTATAGAAGCATTAAATGGTATTGACGGTGTTTTAAAAGTATCTGCCGGAAACTATGGTGGAAACTTGGGAAAATACAAATTATATCTTAAGGAAATTTTAGAATAATTTAACGGAGTGTCGCCATGACATTTGATATTATAGGATGGGGAGCATTGAATGTTGACAGATTATGTCAGGTAAATGAATTTGCACCAACGGATGGAGAAACATTCATTTATAATGAAACCAAATCATGTGGAGGTTCAGCATCTAATACAATCATAGGAACAGCAAAATTGGGATTAAATGCAGGATATATTGGTAAAATCGGTTCTGATTCTAATGGAGAAATGATGAAGGAATATTTGCAGTCAAATAATGTAAATACTGATCATTTAATCCAATCGGAAGGAGAAACTGGTGAAGTGATAGGATTTGTTGATGATGAGGGAAATCGTAAATTATATGTAACTCCAAAAATCAATGATAAAATTTCCAATGAAGAGATAAACAGGGACTACATATTGGATACTAATGTATTGCATTTAACTTCCTTTGTAGGATTAAATCCTGATGACCCCTCAATAAATACACAATTTGAACTTCTTGAAGAGTTGTCGTCAAAGGTGACGATATCCTTTGATCCGGGAATGTTGTATGTTAACAGGGGAAAGGAATTCATGGATCGATTAATATCATTTACTGATATTTTACTCATAAATGAAACTGAACTGTTAATTACAACACAAAAAGACAATTTCGATGAAGCAGTTGAGATGATCGCACCTAAGGTGGATATTTTGGTTGTCAAACGTTCAACTAAAGGATCTTATATCAGAAAAGGTAATGAAGAATATGATATAGGAATATTCAAAGTCCCCACTGTGGATACTACGGGAGCAGGTGATGCTTACAATGCAGGATTCCTGTATGGTTATGTTAAAGGATATTCCCTCGAGGAAGCCGGAATCATTGGAAGCTATATTGCAGCTCAGTCAACCACCCAAACCGGAGCAACAGAGGCAATTCCTACAAATCAGGATATGGACATACCTGAAATCATACAAAGCATCAAAAATTAAAAATTAAATAATCATATGAAAACAAAACAGAAAAAAAAGCTTCTGCAGGGGTATGTGAACTAATTCGCTCCGTTTTAACAGCTAACTGTAAAAGAAAGAATAATTTGGGCAGTCATCTTCTTGATGTGCATAATTGTAACGGAGGGTGGTGCATACTTGACTGTAGAAGCGTCAACAACGTGACTGATAGCAATGCTCAGTTTGGGTATTTAATTCATGAATCCAAAAGATTACAAAACAGAGGAAATTATATATATTTTTCTCAACAATCTTTTTTTATTAACAAAATTATATAATAAGAATCATTGATATTATGGCTAAAACATTTAATGAAAGTACTTTAACTACTTCTAATAAATTAATGGAAATACAACAGGATTTGCCTGATAAAAACATTACTTTAAAACAATTAATAGAGGTAATGTCCAGTGAAGGAGTTCAATTTTTAATTATCATATTGTTGGCTCCATTTCTAATTCCGGCATCCATACCTGGAAGTAGTACGCCTTTCGGTATATTGATAATACTGTTGGAACTGGCATTTTTGGGAAACAAGGCATTATATGTGCCGAATTTCATTGGAAAATATGAATTAAGTAAAAATAACGTTTCTAAATTGTTCGAAATATTGGAAAAAGTATTGGGTTATCTTGAGAAGATTTCTAAACCAAGAGGGGAACTGTCTACTAAAAAATATATTCTGCAGATAAATGCTATAGTAAGTATAGTTTTGGCAGTGTTGTTGTTCTTGCCGTTACCAATACCGTTTACAGATTTTACTCCATCAATTTCAATGTTGATATTATCTGTAAGTACATTAGAACGAGATTCCTACCTGATGGTTTTGGGATATGTTGCAACAATATTGACCATCATCTATTTTGCTTCGGTAGGATATGTTGGGGTTGAAATAATATTCATGACATTAAGATATATTGGAATTCCAATATAATTAAAAAAAAGGATGTTTAAGGAAGAAAAATATTATTTTCTTTGACCTTTAGGGCGAGGAACTTCTTTCTTTTCGTCGTTAGCGTCAGTTCTGTTAATTCTATTTAATCTTTCTCTCCATCCTGATCTGATGTTTTCCGAATTAAAGCTAACTTTTTCTTTAGATTCTTTTTCCGTCCTTATGTGGGGGGTCTCATCATTTTTTCGTATAATTTTTATTTCCGGTTCAGCCGGTCTTTCTGCTTTTTCTGTCTCTTTCATGTTTTGTTGTTTATTGATGTTCATATCAAAGACTTTTCTGACATTTTTCTCTTTTTCCCCAGATATAGGTTTAATGATTATTTCATCATCTGAAACTTCTTTATTAACTTCTGGAGTTATTTCTTTTTCATCCTCTGTCTTATCAACGATTATATCTTCGGATAGTGTTTCAGTATTGTCAATAATTATTTCTTCTGTAGTGTCATCATGTTCGATGATAATTTCTTCTCCAATGACTTCCTCCTGTTCAATGACATTATCCTGCTCTACAACATCGTCGTGTTCTACAATAATGTCGTTTTCATGGTTTTCTAATACTATATCATCAACATATTCTTCTTTTGTTTCATCTTTTTTACGTCTGAAATTTAATTTATCGGCAATGCTTTCCTTTTTCTCACTTTCTTCTTTTGGTTCCTGATAAAGTTCATTGGTTTTGGGTGTAGTTTGTGTAACTTGTGCTTCACGAGGATGGAAAGTCTTTTTGATAGTGTCTTTAAGTAGTCCAAATGAACTTTTAACTCCTTCATTGAGTTTTTCAGTATTGTTTCCGGAGTTGATATTATTCATTATGTCTTCTTGGATTATTTCACGTCTTCTTTGATGTTTGTTAGTTAACTCTTCGATTTCAGTTTCCACATCTTTGAACGGTTTCTTATTGTTGTGGACATAATTATTTAACCAAGGAACTAATGGATAATCTTTCATCCTGTCAACGCTTACCCAAGCATAAGTTTCATAGTCCTTTGATAATAAGAGTTCACCATTGAGTATGCTTCCTTCCATTATTACATGTACTTCTTTTTCACTTTTGCTGGTGTAGTCACCGATACCTATGATTTTTCCAGGGTACACATAAAAGCCTATCTCTTTTTGTACATTGTTTATAACTGTTTCGTCAAAACTTTGTTCTTCAGTAAATGTTGAACCAGGTAAATCCCAATAAGGTTTATTATCTTCTCTTTTTTCTTTTAAAAGAAGAATTTTATCCTGTTCATTATTTATTACAGTTTTAACATACATGTTAAAAGTTTTCATTGTATTAAACATCCTATTTTTTGATTTGATTCTAAGAATATAAAAAAAAATGTAAAAATTCTTTAATTAATAGATATTATCTATTTTATTTAAACTTATTATTATTTTTTTCTTAAAAATTACAAATGGTTTTAAAAAATAAAATTTGGGGTGGGGAATTATTTGGCAGCACTTGTAAGATTTTGTGTCTCTGCTTGAACACGTGTTTCTCCATAATAAGGTTTTTCTAAATGTAAGTCTTGTAATGTCTGATTAAAGTCAGGGTGTTGTGTTAATAAAGTTTTAATGTCGGTGTATATTGTTTCTAATTCTTTTTGACTGTTGGTCATATCTGTATTTGCCTGATTAATTGAATTTTGAGCATCTTCAGCACTTTTTTCTCCTTTGACATATTGACTTATTGCATTTAATGTTGTGACAGTTGCATTAAGATTTTTTGATTCTAGTTCTAACCTTTTGGATTGTAATTCAATATATCTTGTTTTGGTTTCGTTGTTGTTTGCGTTTTTTGCTGTTTCATTGAGTTTTGATATTTCTTCAGAATATTTTGGTGTAATTTCATTGTTTATGGTTGAAATTAATTGATCAGCATCCGTACTTTCTTGTTTATTGAATTGTTCTGTTGTTGCTATAATTTGTGTCTCAATTGCACTAGCATTTTGTAATCCTTGATTATAGTTTTCTGATAAAATGTTTGATTGATAAGGAGCATATAAGAACATGTAACCCCCAACAAGGATAACAACTATTGCAAGTATTGACGCAATAATTTTTTTATTCATTATTATCACCTGATTTCTACTTATTATCTTTGTAATTATTCTACTAAAATAATTTGGTAAAACTCCAAAAAATTGTAAATCTTTATTATCTTTGAAAGAAATAATTAATATATAATTATTTATAAAATGGATATTTTTTTATTTTTTATTATTATGATATGGTGGACTTATGAGCAATGAAGACGGATCCTCAAGACTTGAAATTTCTAATCGCAATAAGGAATTAATCAGGGAAGTCTTTGAGTTAGAGGCAGATGGTCATAAAGATGCTAGGGAAATCTTTAAAGAGGAGATCTTGGGTTTTTTAATTCAAACCGATGACGGATCATTTACATTATCCTCCGGAGAAAGGAATGACCAATCTGAAACATTACACAGTACTTTTGGTGCACGTACGGAAGCATTCGAAAAGTTTGTTATTCCTTCTAAACTTTTGGAAAAGGCTGATACTAACAACGTTATTAAAGTTTTAGATATTTGTAGTGGTATAGGTTACAATGTATCCGCTTTGTTGGATTATTTGAAAGATTCTGATGTGGAAATAGAAATTGATATGGTCGAATCCTCATTGGAAACTGTTGCAACTACACTGTTTATACCGGATGTCTGTGAATCCCATCGTTATGTTAAAAAAGCTATTGAAACTTATTTGATTGAGAGGGGCTGTCTGCATTATAATAAGGTTTTAAGTACAATTCCGGATAATGTGACTATAAATATTCATATCGGTGATGCAAGAGATTTTATTAAAAATTGTGATGATAAGGAGTATGATGCCGTATTCTTGGATCCTTTCAGTCCTGCAAAATCTCCTGAGTTATATACTGTTGATTTTTTCACACGTATTAAGGAATTTCTGACTCCTACTGCTTTGATTTTAACATATACTGCGGCAAGTCCTGTTAGAAGTGCATTTGTTGATGCGGGATTATATGTTGGTGAAGGACCAAGATTCCATAGAAGTGGGGGAACTATAGCATCCAGAACTCCTGATCTAATTGAAGTTCCATTATCTTTTGGAGATGTTAAGGTTATTTCATTGAGTGATGTCGGAATTCCGTTTATTGATCCGTTTTTAACGGATGATTATTTAACAATCATTGAAAGAAGACAAAATCAACGTCGTAAGAGCAGGTGTGTCACAACATTTCCTTCATCAAACAAGTTGCCACGGTACCTTGGTTTAAATCCGGAGGATATTGAAGACGAAGCATTGTGTAATAAATTAAATGCTTATGTTCAAAAAATGGGTTTTGAATCCATTAATGATGAAAGAATTATTAATATGCTGAATATTGAACCGGGATTAACCAGTCGTGATCAAATATTGTGTTTAAGAGAAAATTTAAGAAAATTATTAAAAAATTAAAATAGGTAATACCTACTTTAATCTTAATTCCACCTATCACATTTTATTCTGTACTGTTTGTTGCTGATTATGTTTATTGCGGTTATATCTCCAACTATATATACATCAATAGTCCATACAGGATGATGTCTCTCTGATTCTATTTTTGTGATATTTTTTATTCTATTTGTTAATTCCTGTTCTATACTTTCCTTTGATTGGGAAATGGAATATGTATTTAAAAAACAATTAATTTTAAACGTGTCCTGATAACAAATTTTATGTCTGATTTTTCTGAGAATTGTTGAAGTAATGTAATTCATGTTGCTAACAACACATGTGACTGGTATGACGGTGTATTCTTCATAGATTTCCAATTCCTTAATAAGTTCCTCAGGTTTCGGATATTCCAAAAAATAAATAAAGGGATTTTCCGATTCCTTTAGAAAATAATGGCTATTGATTCTGTTCATGGTTTTTTCAAATTCATATAACATTTCATCTAGTTCATGAGGATTATGTGTTTGTTTAAATTTTAATAATATTTCTTTATTGTATCGTTTTTTTAATGTCATAATGTTTAGTTTCACTCCTTAAACAATGTATAGAATTTTCATTCTTTTATATATTTTTTATAATATATAATATTTTTTATTAAATTATTTATATAATGAACAAAAATATATTAATTATGGATTCAAACGGTATTTTTAATATACAATTTATAATCTCATTAATGATATTGTTAATTATTTTCACAACGCTTCTTTCCATATCTGTTGAAGAATTTACAGCAATTGATGAAACACAAAATAGGAAAGAGTCACGTATAATAACTGATGATCTAAGTGAAATAATTAATGAAGTGTATGTTAAGGGTGACGGATACTCAAGGGAATATGAACTGCCCTCTAAGATAAACACGGAAAGTTATGTTTTACTGGTAAATGCTACCGGAGTTTACATCAATTCTCATTATCAGTTCACATACTCAAAATTTTTTCCCCAGGGCATATTAAAAAGAAAAGAATTCTATTTGGAACCGGGTAATCTCTATACTTTTATCAATAAAAACAATTCGGTGGATATTATTCAAAATAATTAACATTCACTTTAAAATTTAAACAGATTTTGGAAGACTTTGATGAATACTAAAGGACAAATTACAGCAGAATATATTCTATTGTTGGTTGTGATATTTATTGTTTTGATTTCAACAAGCAACATAATACAGCAGGAATCAGAAAAGAATATAATATTGACTTCTGCACAAATAGGGGCTCAAATAGGGGTTGACAAAAATGGATATGCAATGTACTACAATGACACATTCAATAATTATCAAAACAATTATCCCAAATTGTTAAAAACAACTGAAATTAAGGTAATTAAAATAAATATGTATGAACAGGATAAGGATATAATTTTAGAAGTGGTTTTGCATTCAAATTCATATTTAACTAATAATGAAAAATATATAGTGGGTTCTAGGGTGAATTATTATGTTAGAAAAACAATATCTGAAACGTTCGATTTAATAAGTACTGATACATACTACAATCAGATATATACAGAAAATTACAAAATAGAAACAAAAATAGTGAAATGGGTATAGAATAACTATACTATGGTACCTCTAGCAAAGTAAGCTACCAGAATACCGATTAAACCAAAAATTATTCCAATACTCCAAATGATATAAACAACCTGATTTTCCTTCATAGGTCTTTTAAGAACAGATCTGATAAGGGAATTAAATCCACCCTGAGGGGCGACCAATTTTCCTTCTTCATCGACCTGTGTAGGCTTATAGTTTTGACGCTCCATTACCCCCGCACTATAGAACTTGAGTATTCCGTCAATGATGTTAGGCAGTAATACAATAAATGCAATTATTTTAACCCTACCAATAAATGCGATAATGGCTATACAAGCACCAATTATCAGGGTACCCACATCTCCGGGAAACACATTTGCAGGATATTTGTTATAAAATAAAAATGCTATCAAAGCACCTAACATAGAGAATGAAATAATAGCTACATCAAACTTATTCATGATAATACATGAAAAGGTCAATGAAGTCAATGCTATAATGCCAAGACCGGTTTCTATTCCGTTTAAACCTGCCAACATATTTGTAAGATTTGAAGCTATAGAAACAGCTACAGGTATAAATAACATATAGATTATTCCTACGTTTGGAGGTGTAACCCACATGATAGGTAAACCTGCAATCCACAGCAAGATCAATTTCTCTTTTGAAGATAACATTATTAAGTCATCGACCATTCCAATTACACCCGTAAGCAGAATAACCACTAATGTAATGGTAAGTTGAGGTTGCCATGCAGGACAAAGATAAACTCCAACCATAATAGCAAGGGCAAAACCGAGTAATATCCCAATTCCGCCCATTTCAGCGACTTCCGGTTTGGTTAATTTGTGAATGTCTCTACCCACAATTTCAGCATTTTTCAGTCTTTTAATTAAGGAAGGCATAACCAAAAAGGTTATCAGAAATGCTATAAAACCACAAAAACCAGAAGTTATCAATAGTTGTGATGAATTCAATTAAAACACTCCGTTCATGTATTTTTATTATTTTTAAGTATGTAATAAATCGTTCTAACAGGAATATTCAGTTTTTCTGAAATTTTACTAACCGGGGTTCCATTATTTTTCATTTCAACAATTTCTTGCCTGGTCTTTTCAGAATATTTTGATTTAGGTCCTTGTTTTAATTTATCTTTTTTAAGATAGTATACGGTTTTACTATCAATATTTAACTTTGATGCAACAGTTTTTACGGATAATCCCGAATTTAACATTTCATTTATTTGATCTTTCAAATCATCGTCATATTTCTTTGGACGGCCTCTACTTTCAATAATGTTTATTGTAATACCTAATTCACCCAGAGCATCCAGATAAATTTCACTAGTCCTTTCATATAAACTTAAGGGACAATTTATCTCTTCAAGATCAGGATTTTCATCTAAAATCTCAATAATTAATTTTGATGATAATGGTTTATTGACATGTATTTTTGAACTCATATAAACCTCTCTACTTGTTAATTAATTCCAGGAATTTTTTAGCTTTTTTAGTCGTAGGCTTTTCTATTTTATTAAGAGCATTTTTCTCTTTAGTTGCTTCTTCAGGAGGGACATGTAATAAGTCAGCTGCTTTGTTAAGTGAGATATCACACTTGTTGTGCAGGGCTACTGCACCTATTGCCTCCTGATTAGCTTTCAGATGTAAATTCTTAATTTTTGTTTCAAGTTCGTTTTTGTAATGAATAGTTTCTTTCATGTTGTTTAATGAATCAATGTTTTCTTTATTATTTATCAGAATATTAACAACATCTTTAGGGAAAACATATTCGAAAACTTTCACTTGATTTGAATCTAGTGCAGGTCTAAGGTTAGGGAAAGGACCCGAATAACTGTTACGTCTTGTTTCCGTAGTTGTTATGTAGTACTTGAAAATGTCCCAGATTAACAAAGTTTTAGGAGTTTCGTTATAGAAATGTTTTTGGATAGCAACTTCCTTTTCAAGGTCTTCCCTCAGTTCTCTGTCTAAAATCCTATCTTTATTCATCAAATTAAGTTTTTTAAGTTTTATATATTTTAATTCTTCTTCAAGTTCAATACGTTCTTCGGCTTCTCTGGCTAATTTGCTGGCATCATTTCTTGCTTCTTCCAGAATCTTATTATAAAGTTTGATTTTATCCATATTCTTGATATGCTTTGGTATGATTTCATCAATTTTCTGATTGACTATGTTCTCAGAATACTGGAGGTAAGCTATTGCCAATGCGTTTTGAACGTATTTGTCGTTGATTAATGATGGCTTTTTGTGATTGAATTGAAGTAATTCAATACGGACGTTTGGACCATAGCGTTTTCGTAATTCTAATTCGTAGTTAGATTCATCAGCATAGTCAATGTTTGCCTTTTTACTTGTCCATTTACCAGTTTTTTCATCTTTAACCTTGGCTATTACAGTTACGCTTTTAACCAATCCTCTTTTTTCCTGTTTCATAACTTTGATTATGGATCTATAAGCTTCGATACTGTATTTGGTAAGTTGTGAACGTTTAAGTAAGTATTCCCCACCTAACGGCAAATATTTTATCAGTTCTAATCTACAAATTCCACTATTATTTGATGTCATTTCAAAATCATCAGATCCACATTCGCATTGAATGTTTTCAATTTTGAAATCATCATTAAACTGTAGTATCTGTTTTATTGTATTTTTTTTATAATCTTGTTTACATTTTTTACAAGTAATTGTAGCATATTCCTCTAAGTGACCTATTGCTATTTTGTGTGATGCAATAGCAGATTTGACTTGGTCTAAAATATTCTTTTTATTAGATGCTTTTATACGGAAGTATTGTGCATGTCTGGATTGATCATGCACGTCATCTGGAATAATCTCAGTATTACTTCCACCACCTTTTCCAAATCTTTTTAAAGCACTATAAGGAGAAGTAAAACCTCTAATTTCCATTTTGTTACGGATATTTTGGAGTTGTTCTAAGTTAACTCTAAGGTATGTGTATATTTCGATGAAAGTATCATAGTCTTCAATACTTTCAGCGATAAGAGGTTTACTTTGAATCCTTTTAAGAAACTTCTCACTTTGTGTCACTAAGGTTTCGCTCATTTTATATGTTCACCAACATTTCCTTCGGTGGTCAAGAGTTCCATACTGTCAGTTGCTAACAGCATACCATTTGATTCAACACCAAATAGTTTTGCAGGTTGTAAGTTTGCTACTACAATAACTTTTCTGTCAATAAGTTCTTCAGGTTCATATTTTTTTGCAAGACCTGCAACAACTTGTCTAATTTCTTCTCCTAAATCAACTTGTAATTTAAGTAAGTTTTTGGAACCTTCAATTCTTTCAGCTTCTTTAATTTGTCCAACAACTAAATCTACTCTTCCAAATTCATCAATACTTATTAAGTCACTCATGTTTTCATCCTCTTCTTCTTCGTTTTCATCAAGAGCGTATAATTTTTCTTTCTCTTCTTCAATTACTTTATCTTCAATCTTATTGAATAATGGTTTTGCTTTTTTAACTTCATGACCCGGTTCTAGGAATACTTTAGCTTCATCCCAGTTAATTGATGGGGTTCTGTCTTCAAAGTTCATGAAACCATCTACAATATCAGTAGGCATACCTAAAACTTCACGTATTTTTTGAACACTTTCAGGCAGGTATGGTGTAAGGATAATTGCTAAACTGTGAACCAACTGGTTGGATAAGTATAAGCAGGTTCTAGCACTGGCTTCATCTTCTTTAACAGCTTTCCATGGTTTTTTGTCATTGAAGTATTTGTTTGCATCTTTTGTTAAAGTCATGATTTCCTGTAGTCCGTCACGGAATTCAAAGTTTTCAATGTATTCTGCCACTTTATCAGGTAACTCTTTAATTTTACCTTCGAATTCTTTGTCTTCTTTCGAATATTCTCCAGGTTCGGGTACTTTTCCGTCAAAGAATTTGTTGGTAAATGTAAAAGTTCTGTGTATGAAATTTCCAAGGTTATCTGTTAGCTCATTGTTGATTCTTCTTTGGAAATCGTCCCATGAGAAATCAGTGTCCTTGTTCAGTGGGGCGTTAATGACCATATAATATCTCAGCAGGTCACTGTTAAATTTGTCCAGGAAATCTTTAACCCAGATAACCCATCCTTTACTTGTGGACATTTTTCGTCCTTCAAGGGATAAGTATCCTCCACCGATAACTGAATATGGCAATTTCCAGTTTCTTCCCATTAACATACTAGGCCAGAAGATGGTGTGGTGGTAGATAATATCCTTACCAATGAAGTGCACGGTTTTATCATCCCAGTATTCTTTCCAGTCAAAACCATGTTTTTCAGCCCATGTTGCAGCTGAAGATTGGTAGCCTATGAATGCTTCTGCCCATACATAAAGAACTTTTCCTTCACCATCTTCTAAAGGTACTGGAATTCCCCAATTCATGTCACGAGTCATAATCCAATCCTTAAGGCCTTCATTTACCCATTCCTTTGCGAAGTTTTTAACGTTTTTAGGTAATTTATCATTAGTGTTGATCCATTCTTTCAGAGGTTCTTCAAATTCGTGCAATTTAAAGTAGTACTGTTCTGATTGTTGTACATGTGGAGTTCCATCACATATTAAACAGTGAGGTTCTACAAGTTCTGTTGGGTCCAGGTGACGACCGCATACTTCACATTGATCTCCTCTTGCACCTTCACTTTCGCAGTGTGGGCAGGTTCCTTCAACATATCTATCAGGTAAACTGCGTTTACAGGTATCACAGTAAAGCTGGTCAATACTTTTTTCGTATATGTAATCTTTGTCGTATAATTCTTTAAAGAATTCCTGGGACATTTCGTAGTGTTTTTCATCAGTTGTTCTTCTGAAACTATCTAATGAGATGTTACATGCTTTTAAATCATTACCAATTAATTCGTGGTATTTGTCGGTGATGTCCTTAGGACTGATATTTTCTTGTTCCGCCCTTACAGCAATAGGGGTACCGTGTTCGTCTGTTGAACAGACCATTACAGTATCCACTCCATTCATTCTATTGTATCTGGCATAGATGTCTGCCGGAATATAAGTTGAACGTAGATGTCCTAAGTGACATGGACCATTGGCATATGGTAATGCACAGGATATAAATAACTTACTCATCTATTATCTTCTCCATAATCGTTTATTAATGATTTTTAAAAGATTAATTTCCATTCTGAATTAAAATATATAATCATTATACATTGATAATGTAATTATATATATTGTAATTGCCTTATTTATTTTTGCTATATTTTCTAAAAAGTAGTTGATGGCGATTTTTTCTAAAAAAATTGAAGTGAAAAAAAGTTCTATCTAAAATAATATTAGTGAAGTTGATATAGATATTATAATATCATGATAAAAACACCATATATAAATCCATTTAGTAATGATGCTAAAGAAATAGTCAGTAAATTGGGGCAGGTAGAAAACCTTGATAAAAGGAACGAATCATTGATAAATATTGTCCAGCATACAAGAGGACAAAACTTGGATGATGCTCATAATTTACCGGAAACTTTCAAACAGTTAGCATTGTCTCGTTTTGAATGGTCATTATTCAGAAAGTCATCAGAAGCAAGCCAAAAGAAGTACGAATACTTATTTAATCCGGATATCTATGAGTATGATGTTGTTTCCTTTTACTTGCTATGTCAGGCAGTGGCCATAAGGTATGGTCCTGATAGTCATGAAACGAAACAGGTACTGGACTGTGAAGAGGATATTATATCCCAACGTTTGGAAATACTCAAATCAGAACCTAATGATTTTCAATCTTCCCTATTGAGAAAAGCATTGAATCAATTAATAGATACGAACAGCATTTATTGGACAGACTTGAAAGATGTACTTGACTTGGGAAAATTGGATATTAATGAACTGTTGTTGTCTAACGGTAAGGTTATCATAGAATATGAGGATTTTATAGAAGAGTATGGCCATTTAATACATAATAGGGATCCACGAACAATGTATGAAGTTACTGCAGGTGTGAATATCAAATCAAAATTATTGCTGGGCTTAATAAGGGTATATACTAAAAAATACATACGGACTGTTCATGAAATGTCTAAAAGGATGGTGGAACCGAATCCGATAATACTGGAACTGGCAGACAATATTAAGGAGGTACAGCAGAAAGCTCAAAGTCTTAAATATGCCGGTCCTGGATCTTCACAGTACATTGACGACAAACCGGTAAACTATGAATTTGAAGCGTTTCCTCCTTGTGTTAGAAAATGTTTAAACGGTATAAAAAGTGGTGGAAGAAACGATGCAATAGTACTGTTCTTGACACCATTCGTATCCTATTCAAGATTGTGTCCCGGAATATTTGCAAGACAGGAACAAAACATTAAACTATCGGATGTGGATCCGTCATTGGAGATAACGCACAACGAAATAATTCCAATGATTTATGAAGCTGCCCAGTCATGCAGTCCGCCGTTATTCAAAGACCAGCCTCAGGAAAAGGTTAACATTAATTCAAAGTTGGGATTTGGTATGCACACGGAATTAAAGTTAGAACATGAGGGAGAAACACAATGGTATACGCCCATGAGCTGTGAAAAAATCAAGTTGCACATGCCTGAGTTATGTACTCCAAGTGTTGACTGTAAAAAGATAGGAAATCCAATAACATACTATAATAGAAAAAGAAGACTTATGAAAAAGGATAAAAACAAGCAGGTGAATGATGATGGAAATTAAACTTAAACCTGCATCAAACTATGAAAGAAAACTGTTTTACAGGGAAGAATGGGATGTTAAGGATGTTCCCGATTTTGTTTTGAATTCATTGACCAGCAGGGAATTCGGTTTCGACCATTTTGGACAGGGACCGAACGACAGATATAAAACATTTCTGGACGACTTACGTTTAAAACGTTTTATGAAGGCAAAACAACCGTTTGCAGCATATTGTTCTGTAGCGTTTTATGATGCACCAGGCCAGAGAAAGGGCTGGCAAAAATCCGAACTGGTCTTTGATGTTGACGCAAAGGATATTCCCATAAGGACTTGTGACTGTAATGAAGGGGAAGTCTGTGATAAATGTCTGAATCAGGCAAAGGAAATAGTGTTGATGATAAAGGATGTTCTACATGGAGAAATGGGATTAAAAAACATTAACATGGTGTACTCAGGTAGGGGATATCACGTCAGGGTGCTTGATGAAAATGTTATGGAAGCTTCCAGTGAACTAAGGGGACAAATAGTTCAATATGTTATTGGTGCTAAGGAACCTGACTTAACTAACACGTTGGGTTTCAACAGTCTTCAGCATTTCATTATTCCCTACGGTTATTCAAAGAATTTCACTAAATGGTCAAAATACACGATACTTCACTTAACTAAGGATTCAAAATTAGATAATGTAAATAATAGACTGCTTAAGGATGTACTTAAAAGCAGATACCATTTGGAACAGGATCAATGGGGTTTATTTAGGGGAGATATAGGACCGATAAGATTTAATAAGGTAATGAGTGCAGTAGCTAGAATAAACATGAACATCACAGATACAAAGGTATCTATCGATTTAAAACGTATACTTAGGCTACCGTCCACATTGCATTCAAAGGTAAGTATGAAATCAACTTTAATTAAAAATATAGAAACATTTGATCCTTTTGATGATGCAGTACCAAAATTCGTTTATGAAAGAAAATGATTCAGCGTCTTAATTTATAGTCCGGATTGAGATGCATGAATAACTGATGGAAATCTTCATCATTTTCCTTTTCAATCACATCAAATACGCTTTCAAGGGAATGGTTTTCTGTAATTTCATCCTTAACATTTTTTCCTAGTTTTAATATGCTTCTATTTTCTTTTTTAACGATATTTTCAATCATGTCTTTAACGGACACATATTTTCTTTCTGAAATGGAAATCCATTTGTTGTCACGGATATAGGCATTGGGATACTTGTTCTTGAAATTAATGCCGTTATCATAATATCTTACCTGAGGGCCGTGATGTATTTTTACATTAGATAACTGGTCAATTTCATATTCCAATATGATATGTGCCCTATTGTCTGGATCAATATAATAATTGCTTTCAATTATATTAAAACCATACATTTGTGACACTCTAATGAACGAATTCATAGTTTTATTTATCTGTGGATAAATAACATCATCAGGTAATCTTGGAACGTTAAATGAGAGAACATAGCATTTAGTGCCACGTTTTTCAAATGAATCGGTCAATTCCTCTTTTCTAACATTAATCGTCTTGTCTTGGAAATATTCTTTGCTGGGATTTTCTAAGAAGTTTCTGCAGGCAATTATGAACTCTGAAAATTTTTGCATAGATAATGCCGCTGCAACATTTCTGTTCTTATCAACAGGATCTATTACAACAAGGGGGTCTTTGAAGTTATTGCCGGTACCATAGTTTTCCAGGTCAATTTTGTAATTGTTTTGCCATTTTCTGCTAGCAACGTCAATTAATTTCTCAAAGCTGTGGTATTTTAATATTAGCAGTTCACATAAATATCCTGAGAATCCGCTGACTTTATAGTTGGCTCCATATGTATTTACGCTGGCCATGAATTTTTTTAGAAGCAATACCTCTTTAGCTTCATCATCAGTTAAATGACCTTGAATATAGTCGGTATGCAGTATTGTTCTATCTACGGCAGATTTTAATTCACTGGCATCCCTGATGTTATAGCAAGGAACAAAATCAACTTCAAATCCATCAATCAATCCGGTAATGTATGGGTGTGAAGCGTATCTGATTTCAAAATCACCATTGACCTCGTCGATGCAGTGTTTACCCAATTCCAATCCGTATTCTTTAAGTTCATCTTCAGAGTAACTTAGAGGGAATGTCATAAATATGTCAATATCTGCTTTGTCCATTAGTGACGTTTTTTTAGCCATTGAACCTACAAGTCTGCATTTAACTTCAACATTCCTTTTTTCAGCATATTTGTATATGATGTTAATTAATTCATTGGAAAAGTCTGTAATTTTCTGTCTTTCAGAGGATGTAGGCTCTATTTCTTTTAGTATTTCTTTGTAAATAGTATCACCAGTTAAAAAAGTTCAAAAAAAAGATAAGGGGAAGATTATATTTTTTTAGCACTTACGATAGTAATTGGGTTAAGTGCTTTCATCATAACTCCACGTTCCAATACTGTTCCACGTGAAACGTTAATAGTTACAACTTCTGGTTGAGCTCCCAATTCTTTAAGCATGTGTACGGCATCGGTTGCAGTTTCCAGTACGATGGATGTGATAATGATTCTACCGCCTACTGGTAACTTGAGGTATCCTGTTTCAATGATGTTTTCGAGACTTCCTCCACTACCTCCTATCATTAGTTTTGTAAAGTCTTCGATATCATCCAATGCGGCTAAACCTTCTTCTTCTAATAGTTCCACTTTGTTTTGAAGACCAAATTTTTCAAGGTTTTGTCTGGTTGTGTTAATTGCATCCGGGTTTATGTCAATACTGTACACTTTTCTAGCTCTTTTTGCGAATTCTAATGTTAATCCACCAGTTCCGCATCCAACATCTACTACGACATCTTCATCAGTTAATCGTACTTTACTAATAACCAATGCTCTTATTTCTTCTTTTGTTGGACCTGGTACTTTTTTTGTTTTGATGAATTCATCATCAGGTGTTATTTCGAAATACATTTTAATGTCTCCCATGTAGATTATATGTTAATTAATATTATTGTTTCCATTTAGTAAATAGGTTATTATTTATATCCATGATATCGAAAATCTTTCCAATGATGAAATCTACTTGCTCTTCAATACTTTCTGGCTTGTGGTAGAAGCCGGGCATTGCAGGAAGAATAATTGCGCCTTCTTTACTTAGTTTAGTCATGTTTTCTAAGTGTACGGTTCTTAGTGGGGTTTCTCTAGGTACAATTATTAGTTGTCTTCTTTCCTTAAGAGTTACATCTCCAACTCTAGTAATAACATTATCGCCATAACCATTACTTATTGAGGATAATGTTTTCATACTACATGGAATTATCACTGCCGTATCAAATTTAAAGGAACCACTATTGACTATTGCATTCAAATCATTTTCATCATGTACATATGTTGCTATTTTTTCAACATCTTCGACCGAATAATTCGTTTCATATTCAATAATGTCCTTGGCAATGGAAGAAATGATAAGATGGGTTTCAATATTGTTCTTATTCAGTTCTTCTAATAATCTAATTCCATATATTACTCCACTTGCTCCGCTAATTCCTACAACGACTTTCATAAAATTCCTTCATAAATTAAATTCTTTGATATTTTCATAAATCGGTCCATTGGGAGTTAATTGACTTGATTTAAGATAAATTTTTTTAACTTCCATTTTTCCATGATATCTTTTCTTAAGATTTTTTAGTGTTTGTGATAATTTATCTTTATCAGAGACTTCTTTAACTCTTCCTATAGTGATATGAGGTATATAATCTTTTTCCTTCTTAAATCCAATTTTATTAAATTTATTGTCCAGTTCTTTAATTAATTTGATTGTAGTTTTTTCTTTATCTTTAATTCCAGTCCAAATAACCCTTGGGCGATAGATATTTGGAAAAGCACCTACATTAACCAATTTGACATCATATTTATCATAATCATCAATTGTCTGATTTACAATGTCACTGATATCTTCGATTTGGTATTTGTCAATTTCACCAAAGAATTTTAATGTTAAATGAATGTTTTCCGTTTCAACATATTTTACTTTTGCACTGTTAGATTCTTTGATGATTTCTTGTGTTTCATTTATTTTATTTTTAATATATGGTTCTATTTCAATAGCCAAAAAGCATCTCATAAAAAATCCTCAGTCATTTTAAAAAAATTAAAAAAAGTATTGATAATTCACATTATCAATTAATACAATGGTAGTTAGTTTAATTATTTATTTTTCAATAATCTGTTCTTCGATAGCCATTCCGAAGTGTCTTGCACCATCAGTAAAGTATGCTAAAATTTTATCTCCTACCTTAATATCAGCAACGGATATTGGTTCTCCTTTATCGGTTACTAATCTTATGGTTTCAGCATTCTGTACTAAAGTCCTGATTTTTTTACCTTCATATTCGGCTTCAATCATCATTAAAGGTCTTCTTTCAATTTTGGAACGACCTATTATAGCAGTTTTTGCTTCACCTTTGCTGTTGATAGTAATTACTTCATCACCGGCTTCAAGTTCGGATAGATATCTTGTCTTATTTCCGGGTGTCATAACATAAGCATGTACTGCTCCTGCATTTACTCTAAACGGTCTTGATGCTACATATTCACTTTCCAATGATTCACTATGTACCATGAACAAACCGCTGGCAAAGGATCCTATGAGCATTCCTTCTCCAACTTCCATTATTGAACAGGTATCTACACATACTCTGTCTCCAAGACCTACACTTTCCACTTTTGTAATGGTTGCAACTTTTAAATCATAGATTTCCTTTGAAGTTTTTTCAATTAAATCGCCCAGTTTTCTGATTTCATTACCATCGTTGCTTGATAATAAAACACCATCAGAACCGTGTTCCATGGTTTCTAAAGCTAATTTTGCTTCTTCATAGTTAGGTACATCCACCATGATTTTGGAGTTGCGTTCTTGTAAACTGGCAATAATGTTTTCCAATGGAATAACTTTCCAATTTTTACCTTTAAGGATAACATAATCTGCCACGGTTCCTAATTTGGAAACTAATAATTCATCTTCTTTATTATTAATTTCAACATAAACGGCAACTTCTTTTCCATTTTCTTGTGCTTTTTTAACATCCACAATGGAAACTTGTTCATCCATTCCTAAAAGTAATATGTCTGAATCATCTTTATCAGACACTATTTTTACGTTTCCTAACTCTTTAATCGTGTCCGAATTGTCGAAGTCCATTATATATTCAATACCTGATTCCAAAGCACTAACTATAGCATCTTTACGATCATTCCAGGTACCTGTTGGTTTTACCCATGCAAATTTCATTTGTTTTACTTCCTATCCGTTAATAATTTCTAATGCTTCATCTGGACTCATTCTGTTGTGAACAATTTCAACTAAAGCTCTTGTCATTTTAGTAGGATCTTTTGCTTGGAACACATTTCTACCAATAGCAATTCCAGCTCCTCCTACTTCTATTGCATCGTTTACCATTTCCAATAATTGTTTATCTGTTTCGACTTTAGGTCCTCCTGCAATGATTACAGGTACAGGACATCCGTCAACAACTTCTTTAAATGTATCAGGGTCTCCGGTATAATTTGTTTTAACTATGTCTGCACCTAATTCGGCACCTACTCTTGCTGCCAATTTAACTACTTCAGGGTCGTGTTCGTTTTCAATTTTAGGACCTCTTGGATACATCATTGCGAGAAGAGGCATACCCCATTGTGCACATTCCTCTGCGATTCTCCCGGTTGATTGTAACATTTCAGGTTCTTTTTCAGATCCTATGTTTATGTGTACACTAACTGCATCTGCACCTAATTGAAGTGCTTTTTCTACACTTGTTACTTGAACTTTGTGGTATGGGTCTATACTTAAATCTGTACTTGCAGATAAGTGTAAAATTAATCCAATATCTTTACCGTATCCACGGTGTCCGTTTCTTACCATACCTTTGTGCATTAATACTGCATTTGCTCCTCCACTTGCTACGGAGTCAATGGTTTTTGTCATGTTGATTAATCCAGGAATAGGTCCTCCGGAGATTCCGTGGTCCATTGGTGCAATAACACATCTTCCTGTCTTACGATTTATGATTCTTTCTATTCTAATTGTTTTTCCTATCATTGTATCACTTTTTTGAGAATTTTCATGAAATAATTATTTCATTCATTATGAATATATCTATATTTTTCTTTCTTTAAAGACTTTTTTAATTATTTATTATCATTTAATATGATTCCATATTATTATTGGATGGATTCCTATTTTAAACCCTGTTTTTAATTGTTTGATAAAATGAACATTTATAATTTATCTGACCATAATTTTAATTCTTTTAAATTCTTGGGAAGTATGTTGTTGGCAGATGAATTAAGGTAACCTTTATCGGATGAAATATTTTCATTTGATGTGGATGAATTAATAAAATCTATTAAACCTCTGTTTCTAATGAGGCTGACGCGTGGTTTCAGGATTGAAGACCATATGAAGAATACCTTGAATACGGTATCAGGATGATAGCCTCCACCCAAATCAACACACAGCACATCTATCTTTTCACATTTCCTTGCAAAGTCATAAAGTACCTCTTCATTTCTAACATCGGCATTGAAAAACTTAATGTTGGAATATTCTATTCCAAGATTATTCATAGCTTCAGTACTTTCGGGGCTGTTATCAAATGCATACACGATGCCGTCCTGGTTTAAGCGTGATATGATTTTAGTACTTGTTCCAATATGACAACCTATTTCAACAACATTATCCAGTAATTGTATGCTGTTAATCATATCTTCCTGGTATCTTTTTCTATCGTAACTGATGTGAATCATTATTTATCCTCT
>CADBRM010000083.1 GCA_902797085.1 uncultured Methanobacteriaceae archaeon | reverse complement strand
GTATTTATATATGGTTACAAAAATAGATGGAGCAACAACTTGTAACGAAGTAGAAAGACAAGTTTTTGAAACAGAAATCGATATGGGAACAGTACATCCAGCAGCATTAGAACCTTACAGAGTAAGATTATTCGTTGAAGACGAAATAGTTAAAGATGCTGAGATTACTGTGGGACTTAACCATAGAGGTATCGAAAGAATCATGGAAGGATTACCAGTAGAAAAAGCAAATGCATTAACTGAAAAAGTTTGTGGTATCTGTTCAAACGGACACATATTCAATTCATGTCGTGCTGGTGAAGGGGCATTAGGTATAGAAATACCTGAAAGAGCAAGATACTTAAGAGTATTAGCTCAAGAGCTTGAAAGACTTCACAGTCACATGCTTTACTTAGGACACGGTTCTGAAGTATTAAACCACGAAACATTTGCTATGAGAATCTTCTACATTAGGGAATCCGTTATGGAATTATTATACATGATGGGTGGAAACAGGGTACAATATGGTATATCTGTACTCGGTGGAGTAAGACCTAGAGCTGACCTTAACTTAAAAGAACAACAAAGAATTCTTGATGTAATGGACTACATTGATGATAAGGTAGCAAAATTTGCAGAAAGATTTGTTTCTGACCCTATGGTAATGCACCGTATTGTTGGTACTGGTCAATTATCACAAAAACAAGCTTTAGACTTACACGTAACTGGTCCAACCTTAAGAGCAACAGGATACGAGTTCGACCAAAGAACAAAAATGCCTGAATATGAGGACATTGAATTCGATGTAATCACTCAAGATGGTGGAGATGTAGCAGCTAACATTTTAATGAGGGCTACTGAAATATTTGAAGCAACAAAAATCATAAGACAAGTTATCAAAAACTTACCTGATGGTCCAGTCGTAAACAGAGATTGGGAAATGGTTGATTCACCAGTATACAAAAGTTACATAGAAGTACCTCGTGGAGTATGTTACCACTCATATGGTTTAGAAGACGGAAAAGTAAGACACAGTATTATAAGAACACCATCAATGTCTAACATTGGTGCAATGCAGGAATCATGTATTGGACACCCAGTACAGGATGCTCAACTTGCTATTGTATCTTGTGATCCATGTTTCACTTGTACTGATAGGGCTATACAAATAATCAAATTATAGGAGATCAGACAATGGATTTATTAACATCAATTATATATGTAGTCGTTACTTTCATAATTGCTGGTTTCGTAGCTTTATGGTTACCAGGTATTGAAAAGAAATCCGAAGCTAGAGTTCAACAAAGAATCGGTCCACAACTTACCAGTCCTGGTATATACACTACATTAAAGTTTTTCTTCAAGAAATCTTTAACACCTAACGCAGTTATGCCAAGAGTATACAATGCATTACCTCTTGTTACTTTGATTGTTGTAGCAGCTATATTCTTAATATTAATCCCACCAGTAATGGTATCATGGGGTCCTTTCGCTAGTATAGTAGCTTTAGTAGGTTTATTAAAATTAGAAGAAGTATTATATTTATTCATGAGTTCATTCTCTCAATCACTCATGTCTAAAACTATGCCTTTCCCTGACCAAATTAAAGGTGGAAAACATAGAAATGCTACTCAATCATTCTTAGAAACTATAAGTGCAAATAGATCATTAAGACTTGTATCATATGGTAGTCTACCTTTCTATTTAGCATTATTTATACCTGTAATAATGGCTGGTAGTATAGACTTAGCTGAGATTGTAAAATATCAGGTAGCTTCAGGACCTATATTATTCACACTTCCAGGTATAATCGGAACAATTGTATTCTTCATTGGATTCTTAATAATCTTAAATGCAAATCCATTTGCATTCTTAGAAGGTCATTCTGACGTAATTCAAGGTCCTCTCATGGAATACATGTCAAAATCAAGAGCAGTTTACACAATGGCACACGCATCCTTAATATTTGTTGGATCATGTATTTATTCAACATTATTCTTAGGTATGCCACCTGCTTTAAGTATAACATTCATTATACCTATTATAGTTTCCATAATCATTACAATGGCAATTGCTGTAACCAGTGCATTCGCACCATTATTCACTAACCGTGAATTCTTCCCAACAGTTATTGCAACTTCAATGATTGGTATAATAGGAATTATAACTGCTTGTTTAACAACTATAATCTTGTAGGTGATTAAATGAAAATCGTATTACGTGAACATCATATTATAGGTTTAGGCGGTTATATTGTGGAACTTCGTACAACCTTTAGAAATTTAATTGTTGTAAATCACTCAGATGAACCAATTAAATTAGAAGTACCTGTTCTTAACGATCAATGGATTGAAGATCACGAAGCTTTAGGTTTAGAAGTTATTCCAATTATGGATGATGATGACTATTTAGTCAATTTCCAAATTGCTAAACATAAATTAGATGAAGAAAGAAAAGCATTAGAAGGTAATTAGATTTACCTTCTCTTTTTATCTTTTTTTTGAACTATTTTTAAATTTAATTAATTTTACATTTTTATTCACATAAACTTTAAATACTATGAAAAACTTAGGTATACCTAATTAGGTGTAACTAATAATATATGAAAAAAAATTTTTTAAATTTAACCTAATTGATACGTTAAATATTTTTTTTTGATTGAAAAAATGTAAAATGAACTTATATTATTCTTAGGAGGATAAGAGCATGGCAAAAACAGTAGATGATTTGATACCAGGAGAAACTGGTATAGTTAAACAACATAGAGTTAAAGGAACTCTTGGAAAACATCTAAGAGAAATGGGTCTTGTAAATGGTACTCCTATAAAATTAGAAAGAAAAGCACCTTTGGGATATCCTGTTGAAATTAGAATTCAAGGATTTTCTTTAGCTTTAAGGAAAGAAGAAGCTCAAGCAATTGAATTAGAATAATTTAATTTGTTTGTGTTCCTTTATTTAATTAACTTTTTATTATATGATTTTTTTTTAATAATATGCAATTGTTGTATTTTTCATATAATAGAGTTTAGGTTTACCTAAAATCATTCAGTATTTTAAGAGGTATGACATGGAGAAACTAAAATTTTTACTGGCTGGTAATCCTAATGTTGGAAAGAGTACAGTTTTTAACCATTTAACTGGTATGAAACAGCACGTAGGAAACTGGCCAGGTAAGACAGTAGAACTTAAATCCGGTGGATTTACTTTTGATAATTATGATATTGAAATAATAGATCTTCCGGGAAATTATAGTTTAACCCCTTATTCGGTAGAAGAACAAGTTTCTAGAGATGCAATTATACACGAAGACAATGATGCGGTAATCAATGTTATTGATGCGGAAAACATTCAGAGAAACTTATACTTAACATTGCAAATAATGGAAACTGGTGCAAACACAATACTATGTGTAAACATGTTAAATTATGCTGAAGAAGCAGGGTTTAAAATAGATGTAAAAAAATTAGAAAAAACTTTAGGAATTCCAGTAGTGGTAGTTGATGCACGGGAAGGAATAGGACTAGATGATTTAATAAAAACGTCAATAAAAGCAGCTAAAAATCCTTCAGATAACTCTTCAAAACTCACATATGGTTTTGAATTAGATGACCACATATCGGAAGTAATACGTTTGTTCCCTAATTTAAAGATTGGAACAGCACCAAAATCTTGGATTGCCGTAAAGTTATTGGAAGGTGATGATGAAGTTTTAGATTTAGCTGAAAAATCGCCTGATAAGGAAAATTTACGAAAAGTTACAGAAATCAGAAAACACTTGGAGGGTATATTTGATGCTAACGTGGATGATGCCTTCATTGATGCAAGATATGGTGAAATTGAGAGTGTCATGAAACAGTGTGTCGAAAAACCTAAAGGTGATAAAGTCACAATTACAGACAGAATTGATAGAATTGTAACTAATAAATACCTGGGACTTCCTATATTCTTATTGATTGTATTTTTAATATTTGAAATAACTTATACAATTGGAGCTCCATTCCAAGATTTAATTGATGAAGGATGGGGCATATTATGTGGTTGGCTGTTAGAAATCTTCGGTGAAGGTTTAGTTTCCTCATTACTTATCAATGGGGTAATAGGAGGAGTAGGTGGAGTACTCACTTTCTTACCAATTATCTTCATACTGTTCTTCTTACTAAGTCTTGTAGAGGACATAGGTTATTTGGCAAGAGCAGCATTCGTAATTGACAGGGTAATGTATAAACTTATGGGACTATCAGGTAAATCATTTATACCTATGATTTTAGGATTAGGTTGTGGCGTAACAGGTATAATGTCAACAAGAACATTATCTAACGAAAGTGACAGAATTTCTACAATGTTGGCAATACCTTTCATTTCATGTAGTGCAAGAGTACCTATATATGCATTATTCACTGCAGCATTCTTCTCTGATCCATTTACCCAGTCTGTAGTAACCTTTGCATTATACATACTTGGTATGATAGTTGCAATAATAGTCGCAAAAGTACTTAAAAGTTCAGTCTTTGCTGATGAAGCAGCACCTTTCATCATGGAATTACCTCCATATAGAATACCTACATTAAAAAGTGCAGTATTACACATGTGGGAAAGAGGATTCCTATTTATTAAGAAAGCAGGAACAATCATTTTAGGTACATCAGTACTTGTATGGTTATTGGCTAACCTACCTCCTGGAGTAGAATACGGCTCCATAAACAGTATAATTGGTATCGTAGGTAATTGGGTAGCACCAATATTTGAACCATTAGGATTTGGTTTCTGGCAAGCAGCAGTGGCACTGGTATTTGGTATAATGGCAAAAGAAATTGTAGTAAGTACGTTCGGTACTTTATTCACAATATCTGAAGATGATCAGGAAGGAATTACTGGTGTGTTGGGACAAATGTTTACACCATTATCAGCAATTTCATTCATGGTATTTACGCTATTGTATGTTCCATGTTTCGCAGCACTTGCTGCAATCAAAGAAGAATCCAACTCATGGAAATGGATGCTACTATCCGTTGCTATATGTTGTGGAGTGGCATATTTATTATCACTCATAGTCTACCAAGGTGGATTGTTGTTAGGATTTTCATAGATAAAGGTAGTATCTTCATACTAACCTTTTTTTTAAAATAATGGAGGTGTAAATATGATTAGAGGAGTCAATACCAAATATTATCCTAAAAAATAAACTTATGGAGGAATATTTATGATTCAATGCATGTTATGTGGTTGTAATTTTGATGAAAGTAAAGTCGGGCCATGTGACTTCAGATGTGGCTTTGGTGATTGCCACGGAGCTAATGTTTTATGTCCCAATTGTGGGCATGATGTACCGGTTCCAAAGGAATTGAGAAAAGACAATTTTGATAAGGAATCTTTTTTAGCTAAACTTAAAAAAACATTTAGCTAACTATTTTTATTTATTTTATTATTCATTTTGTATACTGATTTACTTAGTAACAATCTTAATTAAAGAGGTTAAAAATATGATATCTTGTAAACTTTGTGGACATGAATTCGATGAAACAAAGGAGGAATTACTGGATTGTACTTGCGGTTGTGGTGGGGATAAAGTTCTATGTCCAAACTGTGGTTATGAAGTTAGACTTCCTAACGATGCCCGACCAAGAAAAGTCAAAAAACAAGAAGAAATGGGCTTATTTGGTAAAATTATGAAACGATTCCGTATGGATAGTTATTAATTATTTTTTTTATTTTTTGTTATTAATGTCTCTACTTTTTTTATAATTTCATTTGGATTTTTTAAGAAGTAATCCTAATTTTCTAAATTGATTAACATTTTCATATTGTTTGTCTGATAAATAGTCTCTAGTTCTTTTTCAGATTCATATTTTGAATTAACTCTTTGATCACATCTGTTCCATTTTGTCTTTTGATAAGTGTAATCATCAATTTAATAGTTTCATTTAATATAGCTTATTCAAAAGATAATACAAAGATTACTCAGTACACTACAGTTATGTAAGTATGAAGTGTACAGGATAAATTTATATTAAATTATTTTCACAAAACAAGTTATACACTTTTACATATCATTAAAAGTAGTATCCATAATTTAATGTCTGATTAATTTCTGAAAAATTTTTATAAAAAAAGAAAATGTTAGGTTAAATATTATTGTGGGATGTGTTTTAAGGATATTGTCTTCTTTCAAGTTTTATCAAATGGTGAATATTATTTTATACGCTTGAATATATATTTAGGGGTCTTAAATTTAATTTTTTTTTAATTCCAACAATATCCTTTGTACTTGAAAATATTTATCAGTAGTGGTATTTTTCCACAATTATAATATTATTTTCATAGTATATAAAGATTACTTTATTTTTTATAAATTATTTTTTATTATATTTTTAATTTTAAAAATAGTAATTATTTAGTTATTATTATTAAAACATTTTTTCTAGATAAAATATTATAAGTCTTTTTAAACAAATTAATAACTAGAAAAAACAGTCATAATATTTAATTATATTCTAAATTAGTAGTGATAACGATGGTTAATGCAATTAATATAAAAACAGTAGATAAACCAGGTGTTTTAAGAAAAGTTACGGATTTTTTAGCTAAACAAAATATAAATATTGTATATACTCATATGTACAAAGATGCTACGGCTTGTGCTCATATTTATATAGAATTAGAGGATGTTGCTGATGCTGAAGAGTTAGTTAAAGAATTATCTGAATTCACTGAAGTAAAAGAAGTAAATAAATCTCCCTCAATGGATCAGGTATGGGGTAAAAGAATAATAATTATCGGAGGGGGAGCTCAAGTTTCTCAGGTCGCCTTAGGTGCAATAACTGAAGCTGATCGTCATAATATTAGGGGAGAACGTATTAGTGTAGACACCATACCTTTGGCTGGTGAACAAAAGTTGGCTGAGGCAGTTCGTGCAGTAGGCTCTTTACCAAGGGTTGGAGTATTGGTTCTTGCAGGTTCATTAATGGGTGGATCGATAGTTGATGCTATTGATGAAATTAAAGAAACATATGGCGTAAAAATTATTAGTTTAAACATGGTGGGTTCCGTACGCGAACATGCTGATTTAGTAGTAACTGATCCTGTTCAAGCAGGGGTTATGGCTGTAATGACTGTTGCAAACACGGCAAAATTTGATATTAATAGGGTAAATGAAGTTTTATAAGTTTAAAAAACTTATAATTATTATTTTTTAATAGGATTTTTTACTAGTTTTATGTATTCATTCAAGGATTCTCTTGTAGTTCCTATTATTAGGTTATATATTTTTGATGAATCTTTTTTTGTCACTTCTTCACATACACCAGATGCAATAATCTCTTCATTATTTTTAACAATTCCTGTATAGGTATGTGTAAATGACAGTATTTTTTCAATATTTACATTAGGACCTTCCAATATTTTAACATCTGTTATGTTATATATAGCTGGAGTGTCATAAGAATTTATGTCACTAATAATTGTACATTTGATTGTAGTTTTTTTCAAAGGTTTAAAATTAATTTCATTGTTCTCCTTGATTTCATCAAGGTTTCGAGTAAATAAAATGTCAAACAATGTTCCTTTAATTAAGCCTCTATTATTTTTTCTTGATTCATACCATATAAATTCATCTAAAGTCATTGAATTGTCTTTAATACGTTTATCATATACCTGTTTCCAGTAATCTCCACTAATTCTTTCAAGGGGGCTGTTTTTATCATTTTTTAACTGGGAATATAACTGAATAGCTTTTCTATGGTTTTCCTGTCCAAAAATAATAAAATCAATGTCTGAGGTCATATTGTTCTGTAAATGCAGTAATGTGGAACCAGTAACACCCATATTATCATAACTTATTTCTGCTTTTTCGTGGAATATTGATGCTAATAATCTTATTTTGTTGAATAAGGGATTTTCATCATCTGAATTAACAATTTCATTTAATCTTTCTATAGGACTAATAATCTCACATACATCCTCCTTCAGCACACCCATCATCTTCTTATTTTCAACGTTCCAATCAAAAAGATACTCAGGGTGATGTTTATTAATATAATCATATGCTTCTTCACTGTTTACTTTCTTGTATTTGATTCCATTGTTTTCTCTATCTCCCTCTTTGCAGGGTATGTAACGTAGAAAAGATATGTAATGGGTAGGGGGGTGTTGATATGAATTTACAGCAAAAAATAGGTTATCTTTGGTTTTAATAAAAAAACGTGGTCTAATGTCCATAATAATTTCTCTAAAAATTTTTCTTATATTATCCTTAGTCAGATTTATTATTTTAATCTAATTGTATTTTAGCTAAAAATTATAATGATAAGTTATATAAATTATATAGAGTGATAAAATGCAGTACTTAAAATGGAAAGATGGGAATGAATATGATGGTAGTCAAATTAATCCATCATGGGCATTTCAGGAATTTAGAGTAAAAGATTCTACTATAGTATCATGGATTGGACCTATGAATATTTTAGGCGATAATCTTATTGATTATGAGGATGTGGGTCTTGACATTAAGGGAAATTTAATGTTGAATTTTATTGTCGAACACTTTGATGAACAACCGGGGAACTTAAGATTAGCTTACCATAGACAGAGAATATTGGTTATGATTACAAGAGACAGGTTATTGGATTATGGAATTAAAACGACACAGGATGGGGATGATATATTCATTAACAATAATAAATTGTCTGTATCAATAGCTACTGTCAGTATCAGTTCGATGAAAATTCATTTTGCATTGAATATTACTACCGAAGGAACTCCGGATGATGTTGAGACTTCAGCATTGGAGGATAATAATCTGTCTATGGAGGATATTCATAAATTACAAGATTCCATAGCGGAATCTTATATAGAAATGATTGAGACAATAGAAAAAGACATTACAAAAACTAAAGTATTCTAGGAGGGATTTGATGAGAGTAAATTTAGATGGAATTCATACTAATTTAAGATTTTCAGCAGCGCACATGGTTATCGGTCATGAATCATGTGGTAAAATACATGGACATAGTTATATTGTTGATGTGGAAGTGGATGGACAAAGAAGTGGTAAATTCGGATTTGTCATTGATTTTAAAATATTGAAGGATATTACTAGAAAAATATGTAAATCGCTTGATCATAGGGTGTTGATACCTTTAGACAGTCCTGATTTAAAAGTTACTTATGAAGATGATAATACTATCGAGTTTACAGTTCTTGATTGTCTTGAGTATAAATTACCAAAACAAGATGTTGTGTTATTGCCTATTCCTTCTACAACGGCCGAGTCATTATCAGTTTATATAACTGACAAGATAATTGGTGAAATTGGTGATATGGATACTTTAAACTATGTTGAAGTTCAGGTAAATGAAGGAATTGGTCAGGGAGCATCTAATCGCCAATACTTAAATGAATAATGGGGGCTAACTAATTAACTCTAAAATTATTGAAATTTTTTCCAGCATTCAAGGTGAAGGTTTGTTGATTGGTAAGCGTCAGATTTTCATACGTTTTTCTGGATGTAATATTGATTGTAAGTACTGTGATACTGAGGATAGTAAATTGGGAGGAATCGGAAAATATTATTCTTATGGGGAACTGAATGATATTGTTCAGTCATTAATGACTCCTGATGTTCATTCTTTAGAAATTACCGGTGGTGAACCTTTACTTCATAGTGAATATATAAGGGAATTCTTGTCAACTTATCCTTATACTGCAATGTTGGAAACCAATGCTACTTTGCCAGATAATTTAAGTTCTTTGACTGATGTAATTGATATAGTGTCCATGGATATTAAATTGCCAGAACATTTTAATTCTGAAGATGAATGGAATGATGTATATAAAAACGAATTAAAATCAATTCGAGTAATGGAAGAAGCAAATATTAAATATTACATTAAGATAGTTGTATCTCAAACCACTTCCATCAAAATAATTGAAGATATTTTAAATGATTTGAGAGGTATTGTCAGTAGCAGTGTGGAAGTGGTTATACAACCAGTTAGTCCAATGTCATTATGGCAAAGTAAAGAGAATTTATTTGTCTTATCCGAAATTGTGGGAAAATATTTTAAGGTATCTGTTATTCCACAAATACATAAATATATGGAAATCGAATGAAAAGATTTTCTTTTCAATACTCTTTTTATTTTTGATAATATTAATTTTAATTTCTTTAAAACAAGATTTATTGTCGGAGTTTAAGTATAATTTTAAGTTATCAATTTACTATTTGTATTTTCAATTATTTAAATTTTTATTTTATATTTAGTTTGACAAGTATCTATGCATAAAATTATTGTTCGTATAATTACTAATTAAAAGATATTTGCCGTTTCTACTATTCAAAAAACAAAGAATAGGTATAACTTAAGACATAATATTAATTATGTTATTATAAAATTTTTTAATAACCCGGAGTAGTGATAAACATGGAATTAGAAATAGACAACAATTTTGGTATTAAGGAAGCTGTTACACGTGAAGTGATTACAGCCAATAGTGATACAGTTATATCCGACATAGCAGATATAATGACAAAAAATGATATTAGTTCCGTGGTTATAGAAGATGAAAAAGTAGAAGGAATAGTTACAACCAATAATATTATTTCAAAGGTTGTATCTAAAAACATTTCTCCACAAGACATAACTGCGGGAATGGTCATGGACAAATATGTAGGAATAAACTCTGAAGCAACATTACATGAAGCATCCTCCTTGATGATTAAAAATAACTGTAAGGTATTATTAGTCTTTGATGATGATGAATTCAAAGGAATATTGACATTAACTGATATTGTCCGTGTATCACCGGAACTTATTGAGATTTTTGTTGAACAAAAGGCAATTGATGACAAAAATTATCAAGACGACGCAAACTATTCAACAGATTATGACGAAAACCTCGATGAAGGTGTTTGTGAAAGTTGTGGAGTATATGGTCAACTTGAAGAACGTGATGGGAGATTCATTTGTTCGGACTGTCTTGATGATGACTCGGATGATTAAAAACAATTTCAATTATATAACTTTTAACTAACGATAGGAGACATAGAAATGAGAAATAAATTAATCAAAAAATTAAAAACATACGATAACTTAAATTTACAGACTAAAAAAGCAGATAACGATGGAGACATTATGAAAATAGCATCCAAGGAAGTTGTTACAGCATCACAAAGTGCTACTATAATTGAAATAGCAAATCTTATGAGTCAAAAGGATATTCGAAGAATTCCAATAACTGATCCGGGAACGGGAAAATTATTGGGAATAGTAACCACGATGGATATCCTAGATTTCTTTGGCGGAGGGAAAAAATACAATTTGATTACAGAAAAACACAAAGGTAATTTTTTATCTGCAATAAATGCGCCAATTAAAGAAATCATGACCATCGGTGTAAAAACAATGACTAACAAGGATACCATCATAGATGCGGCAACATTGATGTTGGAAGAGGATATAGGTGGATTCCCAATTGTCGACAGTGAAAATAACATAGTAGGTATGGTTACTGAAGGGGACATAGTAAAAACTTTACAAAGATTAATATCTGATGTGGAAGTTCGGGATGTAATGGCTACCGATTTAATAACAACAACTCCTGGAACTAAATTAGAAGCAATTACAAAAATCATGGTAAGGAACTCTTTAAGAAGAGTACCAATTGTTGGGGAAGATGTAAATTCAGCTTCAAAAGAAGACAAATTATTAGGTTTTGTTACTGCTTCAGATATTCTTAAATACATAGGTGAACACAAATTATTTGCAAAATTATTCTCTAATGAAGGGGAAGATGTTGTGAACATTTCTGTTGAAGAATTAATGATTACTGATGTAATAAGTGCATCAAAATATGACAAATTAAGTGATGTAGCAGAAAAAATGTTTGATAAAAACATCAGGGGTTTAACAGTAGTCGATGATGAAACTGGTAAATTAATCGGTATAATCACAATAAGAGATTTATTAAAAGCTGTGATATAAAAACAATGAATAATATTTGATTTTGGGTATTATTGAAAGAGGAAATATTATTTATATCTAGAAAATTAAAGTATTATTATGTGTCTTAAAAAATAATATGGGGTTGATTTGAATGACAATAGAAAATGTAATGGCGCAAGAGATAATAACAGTACGTAAAGACCAAACAGTGTCTGATGCTTTAAAACTAATGGAAAAACATAAAATATCTAGATTACCGGTCATCTCTCCAAAAACTGATGAACTTGTTGGAATCGTTACAGAAAAAGACATGGCAATTAAAATAGCATCTGCTAAATATGAGGAAGTTCCATTATCTCACATGAGAATTTCTACTATAATGACTGATAAAGTTATCACAGCAGATGTAGGCGAATCCAAAGTTCAAGTTCTTAAAAAAATGGTTGAAAATCATATTGGTGGAATACCTATATTAAAAGAGGGTAATATTGTTGGTATGGTAACTAAAACAGATTTCCTTAATGATGTGGATATGGATCCATACACAGGAACACCAATTAAAGAAATCATGACTAACCGTGTTATTACTGTCGGTCCGGATGAACGATTAGTGCATGCAAGAAGATTAATGATTGATAACGATATTGCAAGATTGGTGGTAGTTAATGCAGGTGTTATAACTGGTATTGTAACTGCTAAAGATGTTGCAAAAACGGTTATTGATTTCAAAAAACGTGTACCTGAAAAATACCAACATTCCCAAATAAGAAACTTGTTTGTACAAGAAGTAATGTCACAAACAATAGAAACATGTGCTAAAGATGATTCAATTGCGGATGTTGCAAAAATCATGATAGAAAAAGAGTTCAGTGGAATGCCTGTATCAGATGAGAAAAATAAAGTGCAGGGTATAGTTTCTAAAACTGATTTACTTAAATATATTTATGATTTCAACAGAAAAAGAGGAAATTACTAATTATTTTTCTCTTTAATTAACTTTTTTTAATCTAATTTTATATTAACCTATTTTGCTGTTAGAACTTATTTTCATTTAGTTTAATAACATTAATCAAGTTAGTTAAACATAGTATATATTAATGAAAAAAAATAAACAAGTAGGTTACTTAGGACCTGAAGGTACATTTTCCCATGAAGCTGTGCTGAAAGTGGTAAATGATGATTCTGTTATCGTTCCATATGATAATATTATCCATATTTTTGAATCGTTAGAAAACGATGAAATTGATGAAGCGATAGTTCCTATAGAAAATTCTACGGAAGGATCTGTATTGGTTACCTTGGATGCTTTAATGCACTTTGATTTGAATATTAACAAGGAATTGGAATTGCCTATTAAACATAATCTTTTAGTACAAAAGGGAAAGAACTTAGATGATATAGTAGTAATCTGTTCTCATCAACAAGCATTAGCTCAATGCAGAAATTACCTGAATGGCATTAATAAACAGGTACATGCTATGCCTAGTACGGCTAATGCTGCTCGTTATGTTACGGAGTTATCCACGGCTGCAGTTATAGGTAATGAAATCTTATCGGAAAAATACAATCTTGAAATACTGGAACATAATATTCAGGATTACGACAATAATGTGACAAGATTTGTACTTATCTCTAAAGAATCTCAGGATGAAATAACAGGTGGGGATAAAACGTCTATAGTTATTTCTTTAAAAGGAGATAAACCCGGAGGTTTATATGAAATACTTAAGGTCTTTGCTGATTTGGGAATAAATCTAACAAAGATTGAATCTAGGCCATCCAAAAGGGGTATGGGTAAATATTTGTTTTTTATTGATATGCAGGGACATAAGAATGAACCAAACATTGTTAAAGCGTTATCAAAAATCGAATCGGAAGTAGGTTTGCTTAAAATATTGGGATCTTATGCCACTATAAATGTTGGGGGGAATTAGTATAGTAAGAGAAAGCTCTCGACACAGTATAGAAAAGAAATTAAAAGATTTGGAAGAACAAAAAAATTTAGGAAATATAACTCTTGAAGAGTATGATACTCTACGTATTCGTTTTGAAAGAAAATTAGGAAATAAGGAAGCTGTTTCAAAGCTTCAAGAAGCTAAAGGTTTTAAACCTTCGGCTATTAAAGAAAAGAAAGCTAGACGTGAAGAACTATATGATGAATTTGTTGATAAATATTCTAAAAGTGAAGGAAAGGACTATGGACAAATTCAACGTTCAAACATGTTTAATAAGACTACTAAAAGAGCTTTGGTTATTTTATTCATCTTATTGGCTTTCGGTATAGGCATAATGGCAGGTTTCACAGCTATAAATAATGTACAAAAAGATGTTTTACCGAATGTTACAATCACTGATACAGCATTCAGTGCTAATGCGACTATAACTGATGCTTCAAATTTAACTGCAGATACTTCTAATGTAAGTTACAATATGACAAAAACAAAAGCTACTACAACTAAGAAAAAAACATCTACTAAACAATATTCTTCATCTGGTTCAGATAGTTCCAAGAGCTCTGATTCATCTTCTAGTGGGTCTGGTAGTTCTAAAAAATCAGATTCTTCATCAAGCAGTTCATCGGGTAGTTCAAGTAGTGGTTCTTCAAGATCATCATCAGGTAGTAGTTCAAGTAGTAGTAGTTCTAGCAGATATTAGGAGTAATGTGTTATGAAATTTAATAAAACATGGGTATTGATTCCATTATTGATTATTTTGGTTGTTGGGTTGTCTGGTTGCATTACCGATGATTTGGTTAAAACGGGTCAAACATATGAATCCAACGGAATTACATTCCAATATCCGGAATCTTGGCAAGTGGTAAATAGTGTGGCGGAAGGTTCTGTAGGTGCTGTGGCATCTAAAAGTGATGCGAATATTTCAACAGTAATTCAGCAGGTTCCATCAGAGTATGGTTCAGAAATTCAGGAGGCATGTAGTAAAAACAATGTTAACCTTGTAAAATCTCCAAATTATATTAATTTACAAGAGGTAAAAACTACAGTTAACAATCAAACAGTAATAGTTCACAGGTATCTTGTTAATGAACCTGATGGTTCCCAAAAGGAGCATGTTGCAACGTGGATTAAAATGACTAACGGACAATTATATGTGTTACTATTTTCTACCCCTGTAGAATCATATGAAAATGAAAGGTCCAGTTATGATTTAATTGTAGGGACATTTTCATTAGTCGGGCAGTCAAAAGATAATGGTAATAGTAATGATATTTTATCAGGTATTTCGGAACGTATTAACAAATTCTTCTCTAATTAAGGCGATATAATGAAGATAATATTATGTATAACGGGTAGTATAGCAGCTACTGAAGATTTAAAATTGGTTCATGAATTACAAAGGCATGGTTATGAGGTTGAATGTTTCATGACTGAAGCAGCGGCAGAAATAATCACTCCTTTATCTATGGAATTCGCAACTAAAAATCGTGTGGTTACTAAGATAACAGGGTATGTGGAACATGTTACAAATGCACAGGCTGATTTAATATTGGTGGCTCCAGCAACTGCTAATACCATTAGCAAATTTGCACATAAAATAGCTGATACTACTGTAACAACATTATTATTGACTGCTAGTGGATATGATACTCCAATTCTCATAGTTCCGTCAATGCATATTTCTATGTATAAGGCTATTGAAGAGAACATTAAGAAAGTTAAGGAAGATAATGAGCATGTTTACTTTATGGAACCTAATGAATCAGAACGTAAAGCTAAATTCCCTTCACGTCATGATATAGTTTTGGAAGTTGAAAGATTAACTTCTGAAAACAAACTTAAGGGTAAAAATGTTCTGGTGGCTACCGGGGCAACTTTTGAAAGAATGGATTCGATGCGTGGAATAACAAACAAAAGTTCAGGTAAGATGGGTATTGAGATTGCTAAGGAAGCTTATCGTCAGGGGGCTAATGTGACATTGTTGTGTGGAATTACTCATGCACATAGACCTAGATTTATAGAACAGATTAATGTTGAATCCACTTGTGAGATGATGGAGGCTGTTCGTGAAAAGATAGTTGATGTGGATATTTATGTGTCGGCGGCAGCAATATCTGACTTTACCATAGTGAATGCTAGTGAAACTAAGATTTCATCTGATGAGGATATTGTAGTAAAGTTCACAAAACTTCCTAAATTGTTAAAACAAATTAAAACATTAAATCCTAACGTATTTGTAGTTGGTTTTAAAGCTGAAGCGGGGGTTAGTGAGAAATACCTCATCAACAAGGCTACTGATCGCATGAATAAATATGATACGGACATTATGGTTGCCAATGATATTTTGGTAGAAAATAGTGGTCCTGGTTCTGATAATAATGAGGTATACCTAATTGATAAAGAGGGTTATGAAAAGTTACCTCTTGACTCTAAGAGTAATATTTCCAAAAAAATAGTTGAAAAAGTATGTTCAATGTTATGACTTTTTCTTCTGACATACTTTTTTTAAAAAGATTTTTCACAAATGAATGCTATATGATCTTTCTCATATGGGTCAAGTTTTATTTCTTCAATAACTTTAAGTCCTCCCTGTTTTAAATTCTTTTTTTCCTGCTTAAAAATATCATTTGGCTTCATGGTTACATCAATACTTCTTGCTTTAATCATTAATATTCCAATTGCATCTTCTTTTGAAAATAGTTTGAAATTATCTAGGAACAGTTTAGTTTGAGTAGCCTGAGCAACATCACTATAAACGACATCAACCTTTTCAACAAGGTGCTGATAATTCCAGGGACGGGTAGCATCATCCAGTATCGGAAGAAGATTTTCGCGTTTAGACGAAACATCTAAAAAATCCCTCATCATTGTTGGGGAAAATTCGACACAGTAAATTCTACCGTCAGTACAAATGTCTGAAATGTGTGAGGGAGTAGTACCGGCGCTGGCTCCCAGATACAATACTTTGGAATTCTTCTTAAATGGAAATGTATGTAAACCTCTGATAATGCTGGCAGCCAATTTAGAACGTCTAGGATTCCACAAACGTAATTCTTTATCCTCATATTCAATTAGTTTTTCCTGATAAACTTGAACACCAGGAGTTAAATTAACAGTAGCAATGTTATTATCGATTTGATAAACGTTTTCACCTATTTTATTGATATGCATAAATTTTCACCCTAGTATGTGTATTCTCCTTTACGTAACTTCTTCTTGTTTCGTTTCTTTTTCTTTCCACGTTCTTTTTTACCTTTTTTGCCCTTTTTCTTATCATTGTCTTCTTTCTTATTTTTCTTTCGTTCAGCAAATGGATGTGCCTTTTTGATTTCCTCAATTCTTTCATCAAGTTCAACTTTTAAATTTGGATCATAATCGTTACTAAAAGCATCCTTACGTGCTGCAATAGTAATTTTGCTTGCTACAGTACGGGCTAATTTACCTCTAACCCACCAATTGGAACCGCGGATACTTGGATGTTGGAAGATTAACCCATGTTTGGGAGGATTTTCGCCGGTTTTTAAATGTCTAAAGATTGCCTTCTCTGCACCGATAATTTGAATGGTACTGCTAGGTAACTTGGCAAGATTTTCAAGACCATTGGTGTGTGCAATGAGCTTAGCAGCTAAATTAGCGCCAGCAACATCATAAAGGTTAGGGGCTGTTTCCTTAATTTTTACATCAATAAACTCTTCCAAAGTGTTTTTAGTTAAATACATGTTATAAACACTGGAAGCAAAGCTCTTGATAATTTCTAAATCAGATTCTTGGATATCAATATTATAGTTTTCAGATAGCTTGACATGTGTGTTATCAAGAATTCCCGAATTAATAATATTCTCACGGCTAGTTTCTTTGGCGATTATCTTGGAATACAGTTCATGGTTGTGTAGCTTCTCAAGTTCGGGAAGATAGGGTGTACACCATTCACGTAAACGTTCAATCAATTTACCTGCCGTATCTTCAATTTCCTCCAATGAATTAATGGTTTCAACAATCATCACATCATTGGTTTTAATACTTTCCCTAATTTTTTCGGATGCAATTTCATTGTAACTTTTGTTTAAACTGCTACGCATCTCAACATCAGTTAAACTAGATATAACCTCATCAAAATTACTTCTAATGTAGTCCCCGTGAGGTGTAAACTTTTCTAAAGATAAATTATCAACATTATCCACACACTTATACGCGGATAGTGGCTTATTGGTTTCAATAATTATTTCATCAAAATTTTTGGACAGTCTGTTAATCAGATTAACTTCCTCATCAGTCACTTCTTTTTGTTGAATTTTTTCCAGTATTTCAACTTGTTTCTTCTCAAACAAGAATTTATCAACAATAGTAAATTCCTCATCTGTAGCAATAAATCCAAAACTAGTTGTTGTAATAAAAGCTTTCATGTATAATATTTTTAGTATTATTAATTAATATTAATTAAGTTTAAAAAACAGAAGTTATAACAAGGAATTTTTTTTTACTTAGGTAATGTAAAAAGTATAGGAATAAATATCATGTTAAAATCAAATATTCTTGGAATGAATTTAAAAAATCCATTATTCTTGGCTGCAGGTATTTTAGGAACAACGGCCAGCAGTATGAAAATGGTTGCACGTGCTGGAGCTGGGGGGATAGTCACAAAATCATTTAGTTTGGAAGCTAATGACGGATATGATAATCCTACCATAGTAAAAATTGAGGGTGGTGTAATAAACTCTGTAGGGTTAGCCAGTCCCGGTGTTGAAGCCAAAAAAGAGGAACTTAAAGAACTGGAAGACATGAGAAATGAAACACCGGTAATAGCATCAATATATGGTGATTCTGAAGAGGTATTCTGTGAAGTTGCAGAACGTACAAAAGACTTGGTTGATGCTTTTGAATTAAATGTTTCATGTCCTCATGCAAAATGTGGATTTGGCTCTAATATTGGTGAAGATCCGGAGATGACTTACAATATAGTTAGTAGTGTTAAAGATTCTATTAAAGGTGTTCCAATAATAGTTAAATTAACACCTAATGTCACTGACATTACAACAATAGCAACCGCTAGTGAAGAGGCAGGAGCAGATGCACTTACATTAATAAATAGTGTAGGACCCGGATTGAGAATAGATTATCAAACAGCTAAACCAATACTCAACAATGTTCTTGGAGGCATAGCCGGACCAATGATTAAACCTATTGCACTCAAATGTGTATACAACACATATAAAACCGTGGATATACCTATATTTGGGGTGGGTGGAATCAGGAATTACAAAGATGTTCTTGAATTTATGTATGCTGGTGCTAGTCTACTGCAAATTGGAACTTCAATAATGTACTCCGGACCTGAAATATTTGGGGAAATCTCTGAAGACTTAAGTAATTTCTTAGAAGAAAATGGTTACAAGAATGTTACGGAAATAATAGGATTGTCACATGAATTATAGGGGATGTTACAGTGATTAATAACGTATATGATGATGAAGTACCAAAAGTTGTTACAATAAAAGAAACAATAATAGAAACACCAACCGTAAAAACATTCGTATTTCCATTTGAAATTACTGATGACATACATCCGGGACAATTTGTTATGGTATGGGATTTTAGCAATGAAAAGCCAATGACACTCTCTATTATTGACAGGGAAAATAATTTAATGGGGGTTACTGTTAGAAAAGCAGGACCGTTCACAGAAAATATGTATGAAAACATCGAAGCAGGAGACAAGATAGGTATAAGAGGACCCTATGGGCATGGATATGAATTAGGTAAATATAAGAAAGTACTTGCAGTAGGGGGAGGTTCGGGCATAGCATCATTAGCTCCCTTATTGTCATTCTATGATAATGTCGAATTGATTTCTGCAGCAAGCACTAAAGATGAATTGGTTTTTGTAGAACGATTCGCAAATGATGGAATTAAAGTACATGAATGTACTGATGATGGTACCTGTGGATTCGAGGGTTTCAGTACACAATTAGCTGAGGAAATGTTAAAAACAGGTGATTATGATATCATAGTGGGTTGTGGACCGGAAATAATGTCATATAAACTGTTAAAATTAAGTGAAAAATATGACATTGACTGTCAATTAGCATTAGATCGTTATATGAAATGTGGATTGGGTATTTGTGGACAATGTTGTATTGATGATACAGGATATAGGGTATGTGTAGAGGGACCGGTGTTCGATAAAAAACAGTTGGAACAACTGTCTGAATTTGGAAAATATAGAAGAGATGCATCAGGAAGCATAGTTAAATATTGACCTCTCCAAATATTTTTTTTTCTAAAAGTATAATATTTTTAAATTGAACGGAGACTTTCTTTAATCTTATTCAAAATATTTAAGATAAACTTTTCGTTTTTAATGTGATGTTAGTGATGGGATTGTATAAGTCTTCTATCGGTGATAGTATTCTATAATGCATTTATCTCATTTTCGCAATGTGTTGATTTGGTGTATTTTTTGCTATTGGAATGATACTTTTATTAGTTTTATTGTTTATAATTATAATTATTGGTTAAAAAATGATATTATATAAAGTAATTTTGATTGATTTATTATTATTTCAGATTATTTAAAATTTCTTTATAATATAAATTTTTTTTTTCATGTTATGGAGATTTTTTGAATAAGGAAGACTTTTTTAGTTTCTGATATGGGAATTGTTTTCATAATTAATTATTCCATGTTGAAGGTGGTCCCGTTTTTTATCGTTAATAAACTGATAGAATTTTTGAAGTAATTGTATTTTTCTGAATTATTTCATAGTAGTTAATATTGTTTTTGGCCATACGTATGTCGATTTAGTAAAAAATTATTTACATATGTGAGGTTAATTTATGAGAAAAAAATATGGATTCTTGTTTATTTTCCTAGTATTGACTATTGCTATGATGTCTATCGTAACAGCAACGGAGGTTAATGATACAACTGTCGCAACATCAACTCAAACTGCCCCTGTTGTTCAGGATAACATGGCTAATTCCCCTACAATCACGGAAGATACTAAAGAAAGTATTGTTGATGAGAACGTGATTGCTGATGCTGGTGATAAACAAGTAAAGGAGATAATAAAACAAGATAACAAAGTTTTCAAAGATAACATAAAAACTGATATAAACTCTTCTGAGACAACTACTGTGAATATTACTACTCAGGCCGAGTTTAAAAAATACTTTACTATTATGAGTAACAATGCTTATATGGGTAAGGGCATTACGAATACTTCAAATAATCTTGTGTTGAATGTTAAGTATGTACCAAACAACGTGAACATGCTTTCATTTGATGAAAACAGTCAAAAATTCCAAAATCTTAGTCTAGTAATAGACGGTAATGGTTGTGGAGCTCTTACCGATGTTGGTTTTAAAATATCAACTAATTTTAAAACTGTGACCCTACAGAACTTTGACTCTACCATCACGCAATCATACAGCAATAATGATTATCTTACACTTACAGGTACTAACGGTACCTATATCATACGTAATGTGTCTATTGATGTGCAAAAAAGAGATCTTACAACCTATGTTTTCAAAGTTGAAAAGCAATCAATTATAGAAAATTGTAATCTAAAAGCATGTCTCTGTGAATGTAACATTAACTGGGACAGTTACCCATACCTGCCGGATTGTATTGGACTGTATGTTACATCAAAATCTGTGATAAGAAATAATCATATTGAGATATTGGTTACTGGTAATAATGGTGGATCCTATTATTCCTCATTTGCAGTATTTCTTGGAACAAGTGGTATCACATTCGTTAACAATACACTCATTTCAACAAACTGCACTGATGATTCGGGTTATTCCTACGGATTAGTGATAAGATCAAGTGATAATGTCATATTAGACAATCATATTTACATTACATCACACACATATACTGCAGGTATTCACCTAGAACTGGCCACATTCAAAAATAACATTGTTCAAGGAAATTATATTAATGTTACAAGTAGTTATGGTAAAGCACCATGGGGTAATATTGCCGTAGCCTATGGAATTAACCTGCTTGACTTCCAGTATACCGGTTCAATATTTAGTACTGGGGGTAATCATCCAAACAATAACACGTTCAAAGAAAATATCATAGTGGGGTCTGCCGCTCAAATATATGGTGTGGAAATGTATGGAGGATATAACAATAACTTCACAGACAACAACATAACATTATTTGGCCGTACATGTATGGGAATAGGAGTAATCGGTGCAAATACAATAACAAGCAACAATAACATTTATGTTCTAGGTGAACATAACCTGACTGAAGGAACTGCAGATTATCTGAAAGCAAAAACAACAGGATTATACACATACTATACAGAAAGTGGAATAGTTTTCAAGGATAACACAATTTACAGTGAGAACGGTCCTGGAATAATCATAGAAAATGCATGTAATGTGGTTGCAGAAAATAACAATATCATTACAGAGGGACACGATTACACAATAGCACTTGAAGGAACAAGTGCGGCAAATAATGTGATAAACAATATATTGGAGGCAAGAGACCATTATGGTGATGACTCTGTAACAGGACCGCTAAGTAATAATACTGTGGAAAACAACACTTACATGACAGAAGCAGTAATAACAGTTACAGTTCCTGAAAATGTAATTGTAGGTCTGGAAACACCAATTACAGTCAAAATCACAGATGACAAAAATAACCCTGCACGTGATAAACAAGTAGTTGTACAAGTGAATAATGATGAAAGTCATACTTATACAACAGACGATGAAGGAACACTAACAATAAATTACACACCAAACAGTACTGGAATATGTCCTATAAGGATTACCACTCCCCCTGAAAGAAATTTACTAGAAACCACTATCACTACAACTTTTGTTGTGGAAAAAATAGACACAGAGGTAACAGTTAACTATATTGGCCCAATAAAATATTATGATAATGTCACTATCACAGGAACATTAAAAGACATCTATGACAAAGCAATTGAGGATAGTATAATCCTAACATTTAATGGACTTGAAGAAACTATTACAACAGACTCTGAGGGGGAATACACATACACAATAATAGCTAAAACAATAGGAACCAATAACATTACAGTTAGCTACCAGGGAAATGACATTTGTAACCCAACCAGCACTACCACAACATTCAACACAGTAGCTAAAGATACCCTTATTACTATTGATGATATTGCTGATACTCCTTATACTGATACTATAACGATTAAGGGTAAGTTTGTAACTGAAAACGGAGTAGCACTTAAAAATAGTGTGGTGGCGGTGACTATCAATGGGGTTAAAACGGGTGTAAGAACAGATAACAAAGGTGTATTTGCT
>CADBRM010000082.1 GCA_902797085.1 uncultured Methanobacteriaceae archaeon | reverse complement strand
TGAATCAATAGATACTACTCCTGTTTTTGCTGATAAGTAACCTAACATAATTGTGTTTACTATGTTTCTTCCAATGTTATCTAATGCAATTTGAGTTGCATCTACAGTATAAGTTTCAATATTTTGTTCTTCAAGAGAAGGAATTGTATCTCTTGTAGTGTTTATTAAAACTGCTCCATCCTTTTGTAAACCAGAAGTCAAATTAACTACATTAGCTAATGTTTCATCCAATACAACCACATATTTAGGTTCGTATATTTGATATCTTCTTCTGATTGGTTCTTCACTAATTCTAGTGAATGCTGTTACTGGTGCTCCTCTTCTTTCAACACCAAAAGATGGGAAAGCTTGAGTGTATTTGTCCTCTTCAAATACTGCTTTTGCTAAAATTTCAGCAGCTGTTACAGCTCCTTGACCTCCCCTTCCATGAAATCTTATTTCAATCATTGAGAAATTCCTCCAAATCATCTCATATTATTTTTTATATTGTGAATAAAAATAGTTAACTACTAGATAAATATTTGTTTAATTAATAATTTCTTCAAATATCGACACTATAATTAATCATGTTAAATCATTATGTTTTTTATTATATTTATAATTGTGGTTGAATTTAAAATATGTTTATTTTTTTTAAAAATTAATAATCAATATCAAATCAACTTAAATTATATCAAATAATTATTAAAAAATTTTCAAAAAATATATGATTTTTTTCAAATTTACACAATATCACTAAAAAATAGTGTATAATTTATAGAAGATGAGCATTTATGTACATGATAAATCGTTACAAATTTTCTGTCAAACCCAATAAACAATAAGATAAAATTGAAGAATTACAAAAATAATTACTAAGAAAAAAACAAATAGGGGTGATAAAAATTAAAGTTTTAATAATTACCGGATTGCAAGCAGAAAAATTAATCAGAAATAATCTCAAAGATTACGATAAACATGAACTATACCTTAAAGTTATACCAATACCCATAGCTGCATTCATTACACCAAAGACAATTATTTATCACCTTAAACAAAAAAATATCCTGCATTCACTAAATAGTGATAAAAGCACGCCAATAGACAACATTGACATAATCCTGACAACAGGGCTGATGAAACAGAATACCGATGAAATCCAGGAACAATTAAACATTACCTCATACAAGGGTCCAAGCAATCTTGCAGATTTAAAACTGACTCTGGACATACTGGAAGACACCACATTATCCACCTCCATCCCCGCAGACATATTAATACGGGACAAACAGTATCAGGAAGCCATGAATATAGTGCACAATTACCAAAACTCCAACGAGAAAATAGAAAAATTATTAAGGAAAAAAGGAAATTTCAAAATAGACAATTGTCCTGTGGGCCTTGACTTTCCAATGAGGGTATTGGGCGAAATAGCAAATGCCCCCCAATTAACAGAGGATGAACTACTAAAAAGAGTGAATTATTATATTGATTCCGGTGCTGACATGATTGATGTAGGTATGCATCCCGGAGAAAACAATCCAGAAAAAGCATTCCACATGATAAAAACCATCAAGGATAATTTTGATATTCCCCTAAGCATTGACACCATGAACACCAATGAAATAAAAGCCGCTTTAAAAGGGGGTGCTGATTTGGTACTGAGTTTGGACCATGGAAATTATTCTGAAGTAATAGGACAGATAAAAGATTATGACTCCAAAGCAGTAATCATACCTACAGATTATAAGAAAAACTACATTCCAAAAACTGCACAGGAAAAGGTGGAGTCCCTGGAAAGATTAGATGATGCATGCAAAGCAATCACAACCATAGCCGATCCACTCCTTGATCCCATTAACAGTCCCTCATTAACCGAAGCAATCCTTGCATGCAAATTATACAGGGAAAGAAACCCGCATAAAGTACTGTTTTTTGGTTTAGGAAATGTTTCGGAACTACTTGATGCTGACAGTAACGGTGTTCATGCAGTTCTTAGTGGTATTGCAATGGAAGTAAATGCCAACATATTGTTTACACCTGAAAGTAGTCAAAAAACAAAAGGCAGCATTTCTGAATTGAAAACAGCATCCAATATGATGTTCATATCCAAATTAAGAAGGACTATCCCAAAAAATCTGGGCATTAACCTGATACAATATAAGGACCAATACAAAAAGGAAGACGTGGAAATCGATACTGAAGACTTACCACACATCAGTGCTGTTGCCGATGGAAAGTTTATCCCTGACCAAAAGGGTAGTTTTAAAATTATTGTTGAAGATAATTTGATTAAAGCGATTCATTACAAAAACTATGAAAAAAATTGTGTCATAACAGGAACTACCGCAAGAGCAATCTACGAAGAAATATTACGAAGGGATTTAATAAGTAGAATGGAACATTCGGCTTATTTGGGTATGGAACTTGAAAAAGCAGAAATTGCATTAAAACTTAATAAAAAATATATTCAAGATTTCCCAATATTTTAATATATAATTAATTTTTTAATAGGAGAAAAATAATTTGACAAAAAATGTCTGTACACAATGTGGATATGAACATGTAGTTATCCATCGAAAATATAATGGTCAACGATTATGCAGTTCATGTTTTAAAAAATCCATTGAAGGAAAAGTATTAAAAACTATCAAAAAACAGAAACTGGTTACCAAAGGAGATAAAGTACTTGTAGGATTATCTGGTGGAAAAGACAGTGTTGCCTTGCTGAAGATTCTCAATATTCTTAAAGAAAAACGCATCATTGAACTGGAAGCTGTAACCATAGATGAAGGAATTGCAGGTTACAGGGAAGAAGGCGTTCGTATAGCAAAGGATGTTGCAAAAGAGCTTGGTGTGAAACATCACATTGTTTCGTTTGCCGACAAATACAATTTTACCATTGATAAAATTATGGAAGCAGAACAGAAAGAAGAGCATCCACAACATGCCTGTACTTATTGTGGAGTATTTAGAAGACAGATATTCAATCAGATGGCCCGAGATGTCAAAGCAGATAAGCTTGCCACGGGACATAATCTTGATGATGAAACCCAAAGCATCCTGATGAACTATTTGGAGGGCAATGTTAACAACATGGTCCGTATAGGATACAAAACTGAAGCAAGAGACAAACGCTTTACGCAGAAAATAAAACCTTTACGTGAAATACCTGAAAAGGAAATAGGATTATACGTCCTGGAAAGCGGTTTTGAAGTACACTTTGATGGTTGTCCTTATGCCCATGAATCATTTAGAATGGAAATTGGCGATTTCCTTAGAGAAACTACATTGAAACATCCGACAATAATGTATTCAACATTGAATGGTTTTGAAAAAATTAAGCCTGCTATTAAAAAAGATTATATGGAAAATTTTACTGGAAAACCCAATAAAACATGCATTAAGTGTGGTGAACCTTCATCACAGGAAATTTGTAAGTCATGCAAATTCTTAGAAAAAATACAAAATAAAATAAATTAAGAGGAAGTTATATGAGTATTAAACTAATTAACAAACAAAATGTTAAAGAAATAGATTTCGTTGAAGATACAAAAATTGAAGATATTTTAAAACAAGAAGAAATTCCTATTGAAACTGTTGTTATCAAACAAAATGGTGAAACCGTTACAGAAGATGAAATTGTTAATGATAATGATGAAATCGAAATAATTAAAGTAATTTATGGTGGATAAACCATAACAAAATAACCACTATCCTCTTTTTAACAATTCTTCTAAATTTTTTAAGAAATTATCTATGTGTTCCTTTTTTACATGCGGCATCAGCACCAGTCTGATTGCATGTGGATTTTCTGAAACGGATACCCTCCAACCGTATTTTAATAATTCACTCTTAAGAACATCCACATCATAATTATCTGAAGTGAATGATATCAAATTTAATTCTGATTTGCAAGTCGGATGTATATGTTCCATATCCAATAATTTATTGTATGTATAATCCGTAAGTTCCATTGCTTCATTAACTATTTTCTTATAACCTTCCTTACCGTAATAGTTTAGCAAAGTCCATGTTGCAGCAGTAGCAGCTCCCGTTCTAGTTCCGACTATCGTTGTCTGTTTTGGTCTTGTTAAATAAGGTGTTTTAACTGCCAATTTTTCAAGATAACACTTATGTCTAAAGAGTATTCCACCTGCAGGAACTGGGGCAAGACCCATTTTATGAGGATCTATGGTTATGGAAGATACACCTTCACATGTGAAGTCAAAGTTTAAATTATCGTTATTTTTATTTTCTAAAAATGGTATGATAAAACCACCAAGTGCAGCATCAACATGTAGATATATGTCATTCCTAAGTGCAATTTCAGAAATTTCTTCAATATTATCCACCATCCCAAGTTCCGTTGTACCCGCTATCGCAACAATTGCCATGGTATGCTCAGTAATCAATTCCTCAATTTTAGAAACATCCATCTTATAATTTTCATCCAATGGAACATAAACAGGTTTTAAGGAAAGCATCGAAATAATCTTTTTAAAGGAAAAATGTGCACTAACCGGCAAAATTATCTCAGGAACAGCATCGGATTTTTTTGAATTGAAAATGTATTTTGCAGCACTTATCGCCATGATATTGGCCTCAGTACCACCGGTGACAATATGTCCATATGCGTTAGGCAAATGCAATAATTCACCCAATGATTTGATAACTTCCTGCTCCATTAAGGCAGTACCCTGAAATAGACCAGAATCCCCCAGGTTGGTTTCAATAAACATCTTATATGCTTCCAACCCAATAGGATCCGGTTTTGTACACATGGAACCTAAAATTTTTCCAGAAGAATAATCCAAATCCATCTCCTTATATTCAGATAACAACTCAAATACTTCTTCTTTCTTTTTTCCCCTATTCAACATGCAAAACACTTTACCTAAAAAAACAAATAAAATTTAAATTAAATATTAAAAAAATATTATACCTTGAATGATTTCAATAATATAAAGTAAATTAAAACTTAAAGTTTAGTTAATAAGATATTTATTATTTAAAATTAAAAAAGTTTAAGATAATAAAGAAAGTCAAATAAAAAAATTCATTAAAAAGTAATTCTATCGACAAATACACCCGACCGGGTATTTTCTGATTCCTTATTAACTAGTTTAATGACATGTTCTCCCTTTTTATACCCAAAAACATCAATATTGAATTCACATCTGTAATTACTGAACTTTTCCTCTGTAATGAAAATATCATCAACAAATAGCTGACAAGATGAATCTAAAGAAATGCCCCTATAATCCTCTCCAAAGACAACAATGTTTAAAACAGAATCAATAACCGAAATGCTTTCCATTTCCAGCACTACTGGAAAAGACAAATGTTGCCTATTGGATAAAATAGGACATGGAATATGCTCCAGGAATCGTTCTATTCTAAGCTCAAAAACTTCATCCGGATTAAACCATTCAACTATCTCCTTGTTAAAATGACTATAATCCCAATAACAGAATATTTCCCTATAAAAAGTTGCCAATAAGGGACGCATATTCAATATGGATGATGCATGAAAAATAAGCACCCTCTTATCTGAGATACTTTCAGGATTTTTCATGTAAAATGAGGGTCTCTTATTAAAACATCTGAACTGTTCAGGTATATCTTTTAAATCAACCTCATAAGCAGAATCCGGAAAAGCTACTGAATTAACTGTTATTTCCCTATATTTTTCATATAATGAATCCTTGGCATATGACCAATTATTGTCTAAAAACAGATTCCCCCCAATTCTCTTGTCAATAACTTTTAAATCATTTTTGATTAAGTTTTCATAATATTCAGGAGTATTTCCATGAAATATGGAAAATATATAAGGAACTATTTTCAATGATGCCATTGGATTGACATGTGTATCATTAATCAATATATCTTCTTCATCCAATATAGGCAATAAATCCACAACATACTCCTTCAAATCATTTACATGACGATAAAGATTACTTGTATCAAACGGTAAATAGTTTTTTAGAATGATGCTCTTATCCGGAACTATGAAAAATTTATATGGAATTCCCTTTTTGCTGAAAAAGTCCATTTTAGACTTTTGGCTCTTAATAAAACTGTTTTTATTGAAATCGCTTTTATAATTCCTATCATAATGCTGACGAATTTCGTTATTTGAATCGTTTACCAGGAAAAATGAGTCACCAATACCCTTCATGGTTTTGAGCAGTCCATCAAAATAGCCGTCAATGTCTTCATAAAATTTGAAAGGCACGTTAATTCTTTTTGCTTTAGTGCATTCACCTGCCTTAACCAGAATTGAAATATCGTGTGTATCATACGATTTACCCCCAACATCACAACTGGCCTCATAATAACCGTCAACAAAGTTAGAGTTCATACACAACTCATCATCGACATATATCTCCAATTCAGTGGTCAAAGGCATGTTTCGACCGTCAAAACCTTTAAGATTAATGTGTAAAATATTTTTCTTTATGAAAATGTCTTCGACCAATACCGAAACAGGAATTTTCACAACAGAAGTTTCAGAAACAACCGGAACAAATATTTTATCAAGATAACGTTCCAAACGAATTTCAATTACATCATCAGGTTTATACCAGTCAACTAATTCCTTGTTGAAATAATTATAATCCCTATATACAAAGATTTCCCTATAATAAGCTGATAATACAGGCAATAAATATGTTAAATTCAAATCATAAAGCAGCAATAACTTTTTTTGAGTAAAACTATTCCCGTTAATAACATGTCTTGATTTGACAGAAACAAATTCCCTAAATTCATCAGGAATATCCTCAAAATCAACCTCAAAAACATCATAATCCAAATCGTAAACTTCAGATTCAATATGGGATAAATTTTCATGATAAGAATCAAAATCATAAGACCAATTTTTCGGAAATAGCAAATCGCCCTCAATCATAGTGGTTTTAACAGATAAACCATTACGAAGAACATAAAGAAACAAATGATAATCATATTCATTGAATTGCGATAAAATATAAGCAACTATCTTAACAAAGGATTTACTTTGAATATCGGAAGTTGTTTGTAAATAATCCTCTTTTGTAAGAACTACAGACAAATCATCAATAGAATCCCCCAATTGGTCTGCATATCTGTAAAAATAATTTGATGTATCGAAAGGCAAATGATCCCTCAAAATCACACTCTTATCAGGAACTAAAAAAAAGCCATAGTTGATACCCTTTTTTTCAAGATAATTTTTTTTAGAATTTTGACTATCGACAAAACCGGAAATATCCAAACTGTAATTATAACTTTCATCATAATGCTGTCTGATTTCATTGGTTTTGTCATTTACCAAGAAAAAGTAATCATCCTTACCTTTCAAAGTATGATTTAGATTTTTAAACATGTCATTAAAATTAATCATAGAATCCCTTAATCAATAAAATGGTTAATATAATCTTTATTCATTAAAGTAAAAATAATTTTAAAAATAATA
>CADBRM010000081.1 GCA_902797085.1 uncultured Methanobacteriaceae archaeon | reverse complement strand
GAACTGCCTGAAGATGAACTACCTGAAGAGGAACTACCTGAAGATGAAGGATTCATTTTCAATACTGAAGAGTATAATGGAAGAACACCATTAACATCCAAATAATTCAAAATTCTCGTATAACAATAGACAGTATCCTCAAAACTCATAGTAATATTTGATTTAGTCTTAATCGTATTAGGTGCTCTACCAGATTTAATATAAGTATTAACTATCGTTCTTGCTAACGATATATACTCATCCTCATATATTTTTGCACCATAGTTCAAGGTCTTAGTTTTACTAGTAGGTGTAGAAAAACCTCCATTGTGTAATGAATTCTTGTTAGTTAAAGTTTGTGTCATCAAATATAAGAAATCTGCCATTGAAACCTCATTCTCATTCATGAGAGCATAATTTGGTAATTTCTTATTATTTAATATAAATTCATATGTTAAATTTGCTTTTTTTAATATTTGACTATAACCATAAGTGGACACTAGTTCATCTTGAACTCTTAGGACAGTATTTTTTCTAGCCGAATTTAAAGCTGATGAACCACTGTAAACCACGCTAATATTATAAACACCTTTCTTCAATGAGGAAGCATCATATCGATATGAAGCTACACCATCAACTACTTTTACAATTCCAACAGTTTTTCCATTAACTTTAAATCCCACATTACCTGTAGCATTTGAATAGCCCGTATTGTTGATTTTAACTTTTAAAGTTAATGAATAACCCTTTTTAACAAAAAACAAAGAATCTACATCAATTTTTGGATTTCTTTTAGAAACAACTAATTTGAATGTTTTATTCTTATAATTAGTTAATGTGGTTTCACCTATTTTAACTACAACCGAATAATTCCCTGCTTTTGCAGGAACTATGTAAGTAATAGAAGCTTTACCATTAGTAACAACTGCTGATCCAATCGTCTTCCCATTAATCTTGAAAACTGCTTTTGCGCCATTTACCAACGACCCATTAGTATATTTAACAGTTGCATTTAATTTTATTTTAGATGCGGAAGATGTTTTAACAGTTTTTGTTGTAATGTTTATAGAACTTCTCTTAATAGTTAATGTGATATTCTTAGTTGCTGTTAAAGTTTTTGAAGTTTCACCAACTATTATAGTTACATTATACTTATTTGCACTCAATTTTGGAATAGTATAATTTAAGGAAATTAAACCATTCTTAACCCTAGTCTGCCCTATAGTTTTTCCATTGATTTTTACAGATACTTTTGCATCTTTTAATGATTCATTGTTTGTTAATTTTGCAGTAGCATTAAATGTTACTTGTTGATATGCATATGCTGTGACTGATTTAGAAGAAATCACAACTTTATTCTTGGTAGTTGCTTCCTTCGTACCAGACCCATCCGAAGTATCCTCTTTTTTTGTTAATGTTTTGCTTGTTGAATTATCAATAATATTATCATTTTCTTTATTAAATTGTTTGTCTGTAGAAACTAAATCCATATCCTTTACATTATTATAAGATGCTGTATCAGTAGTTATATTAGAACCAATATCATCCACATCCTTAGATTCGACAGAGGATAAAGTCAAAACAATAAAGAATAGAATCAAGATAATCCCAATCAAACGTTTCTTAATCTTAACACCCTCCTAATAATCAAAAAAAATCCTTACATGAAAATTTTTTTTAATTAATAAAAAAATTATAAAGCTAAAATTAAAAAATCTAAATAATTCTTATCATTAACTTATCTTTTTAACATTATTTAAAGATATAGCAAAACATTTTTATAGAATGAAAAAATATTTTTTTCAACCATATATAAAGTGATTATTTAAAACCGTTAAAATTCAATGAAAAAATAGTAATAAATATTATTAATCAGAATCTTTTAAATTGAATAATAAAAATAGAAAAAATAAAAAAAAATAAAACTCTTGGATAAATCCAAGGTCTAGAATGAAATTGAAATATATCTGTTAACTGTTGTACTTGAGTACCAGTTAACAATGTTTCCAAATGTATTATAATTTGATGTTGTATCACAGCTATACCATTTACCATTTACATAAGCTTCTACCCAAACGTGTCCCACTACAAGACCACTTCTGAAAGTACAAGTTGCATGGCAATATCTTGCAGGTATTTTAGCTGTACGATACATACCTAACAACAAATGAGCT
>CADBRM010000080.1 GCA_902797085.1 uncultured Methanobacteriaceae archaeon | reverse complement strand
TATGACAAAAAAACTAAACTTTTTTCCAAATGAAAAAGTATTACATTCCTTTGAAGATGAATTATACCAATATGCTGTTGAACATCCGGGAGTTGGTTGGGATTTATTTTTTAAAGGAACTTCTCCAGAATTTGATATGAAAATGGATGAATTAATGTGGGATGAACCATACAAATCAGCATATGAGGAAAAATCAGAAGAAATGTCAAAAAAATTACTAGAACCCATGAAAGTTATTGAAGAGTTTGTTGAAAAGTTTCCTCTGTGGAAAGATATTTTTTATTACTGACGGGTATTGCACTTTTGTAGTAATTAATTCGAATAAAATATTCATGTGATACAACAGTGAACCACACCACAATAATGTTAAAATGTGGCACGACAGTAATTTGTAGCACAAAAAACCGTCCTTGTTAAAATATTGTAGCACAACACAGACAAGTAGCACAAAAAAGTAAAAATGTAGCACAAGATATTATGTAGCACAAATATTTGACATAAAACTGTGGAACAAATAATGAATGTGGCACAAAAAAATGGGACAAAAAAATGATAAAAAAAGGATATGTTAAAAAAATATTTTAACACAAAACCGGACAAAATATTTCTAACGTATAAAAAAACTAACGTTTAAGAACTTTTATTCTATTTGTTTAAAATTACTTGCAGATGTACTTTTTAAACTTAACAACATTGTTGTTCCATTATGCAATATGGAAGTCAATGATGGAGTAATCACCCCGGCAAGACCTAACCCCATGAAAGTAGTGTTAAATAATATAATCTTTGAATAATTATCATTTATCACTTCCAACATTCTCTGACTTAAGAGTCTTAGAGTAACAAGATCATCTAATGCAGGTCGAAGCAATGTAATATCAGCAACCTCTCTTGCAAGATCAGAAGAATCCTTCATAGCTACAGATACATCTGCAGCAGAAAGAGCAGGAGAGTCATTTATTCCATCACCGACCATAATAACCTTCTTGCCCTGTGACTTAATCTTTTCAACAACTTCAGACTTTTCCTCAGGCAACACCTGAGATTTATAGGTGTCAATGTTCAAGAGTTCAGCCGTTGTTTTAGCAGCATTTTCCGAATCTCCCGTTAACATTATTATTTCTTTTATTTCAAGCTCTTTCAATCGTGACAGAACTTCTTTGGCTTCATCCCTTGGAGGATCGTCAATACAAATAATTCCTTCAAGATTTCCATTTATACCCAGATATATTACGGAATAATTATCAATGTTCTCTTGAATTATTTTTTCAGCCTCTTCAGATATCTTTACCTTTTCATCTTCAATAACAAACTGTCTGCTGCCCAGAACCGTACGCTTACCACATAAGGAAGTAACTATACCATGAGCGACAATATATTCAACCTCTGAATGTAACTCCTCATCATGCCTTAATTTCAGTTCTTTAGCTTTACTTACAATTGCAGTAGCCACACTATGAGGAAAATGTTCTTCAATACATGCAGCCTGTCTTAAGACCTCTTCATCAGATAATACACCCAATGATATGTATTTAGCAACATGTGGAGTTGATTTGGTTAAAGTTCCTGTTTTATCAAAGATAATTGTATCGGCAGTAGCGAAGGATTCAAGATATCTTCCCCCCTTAACCACTATCTCCCTTTCTGAAGCCTCCCTCATGGTGGAGATTACTGAAATAGGAGTTGTTAATTTTATTGCACAAGAATAATCTACAGTCAATGCTGCTATAGCTTTAGTTGTATTACCTGTGATAAGATAAGTCAGTATCGTTATTGCAAAGTTCCATGGCACAATTGAATCGGCCAGTTTTTCTGCTTTACTCTGTATACCCGCCTTGATTTCTTCAGAACTTTCAATCAATTTAATTATCTGATTTATTCTGGTGTTTTCATTTAATGCAGTCACTTCCACAACTATTCTACCATTCTCTACAATGGTACCTGTAAATACCGTGTTTCCTTCAGTCTTACGTATGGCCAATGATTCTCCTGTCATGGCCGCCTGATTTATTTCAGCTTCACCATCAACGATAACTCCATCTGCAGGAATCATAGTTCCAGACCTTATGATTACATGATCTTTTTCTTTTAAATCATTAAACGATATCTGTTTTTCTATTCCTTCATCACTTTCAATCCACACCTTGTTAATATTAATCATTAAACTGCTTTCCAGTGAATGTTTTGTTTTTTCTATGGTGTATTCTTCCAGTATTTCGGATATACCAATGAGGAAAGATATTGACCCTGCTGTTGAAAACATCCTTTTACCCAAAGTAACAGCCAATGACGTCGCATCCAACAGATCCACATCTATTCGCATATTAATGAGGCTGTTGAAACCCTTTTTGAGGTATGGCAGTGAATCATACATTATCTTAATCGCGTTTATAGGTTGAGGTAAGAGGAAAGAACTTAAGTATTTGAAGGCCACCTTTCTGATAATTCTGTTTATGTACTTGTTGTTGGTTTCCCTGATAATTTCATCCTGTTTTGCTTCCATCTCATATAAATCCGAGGATTTAATAGATAGCAATGCCCGTATTATCTCTTGTTTATCTCCATCATATTTTATGTAGATGCTACCGTTAGTCGATGATACACGCACTTCCTTGAAATTCTCGTTTTTGGATAAAAGTTCTGATAAACCATATCCCTCTTTCCGGGTTATTACTCCTTTACCTATCCTGACACGTAATATATCCTCATTGTTATCGTATACAATTCTAAATTTCATTGTTTTATATCCCTATTAATAGATTATTGTTTAAATAGGTTTCTTAATGGTAATTTTTTTATCCAATTCTTCTTCATCATCAACTACTTCAATATCAATATCTGACTCAAACACATCTTTTTTTCTCTGTCTCATTGCCTCCTCACGTATATCCTCTGCATCTTCCTTTATACTTTCCACAGATTCTTCTATGGAATCCCGTATAGATAAGTATTCTGCTGTTGTATCTACTGCTAAATTATGGGCAAATTCCGTTTCTGAAATTTTTTTTATTGCATATGCCGTTATTAGTCCACCAATGAAATATTTAACATGTTTCTGTCCTAAAAAGTTTCTTGTTCTGTTAATATAACTATTATTATCTACTACCATCTTAGTTTATCTCCTTAAAATTTCTGTTACTTATAAAAAATTGAAAATTAGGTAATCCTAATTTCATATATATAATTTTATTTTTAATTAATATTAAAGTTTAGGTACACCTAAAGATATTATATTACAAAAATTAAATAAACCAATTTCTTATTAATACCTATTCCCATGACACATTAGCATGACCGCACCCTGTTTTAATAATTTTTATAAAAAAATTTAAACAGACTAAAAAAAGGAAAAAAATGGAAGAAATTAGAAGTCAAGTTCCAAACTTATAGGAGCATGATCTTTTGTTGGTATTTGATGCAATATTGAAGCATCAACTACATTATCTTTTAATTCCTCATTAACTAGGAAATAATCAAATCGAAAACCCTTGTTTTCTTCTCTTAATGTACCTTGATTAGACCACCAAGTATAATTACCCTCGTCTTCATTAAACAATCTGAAAGTATCTATAAAACCACTGTTCAGAAATGATTCAAACCATTCTTTTTCTTCTTTCTTAAAACCAGGACCATAATATTTAGAATGATAGGTATCATCAATAGTCACAATTCTATTAAAGTCCCCACAGATTACCTGTGGTTTTTTTTGATTTATTAACATATTTAGTGAATAAATCATAAAATTCGGATTTATCTTTAAATTTTTCATTTCCCGAACCTGTCGGAAAATAAACATTAAACAAATTAAATTCCTCAAACTCTATTCTTTGAATCCTGCCCTCAACATCAAATTTAAGATTATTGAACCCATTCTTTAAACCAATGGGATCATACTTAGAATAAGTTGCAACACCACAAGCTCTTTCATACTTAGAGGAAGGATAAAAAAATCCATTATAACCCTCTTTACATAATACCTCCCGATTCAGGTTTCGAGGTTTTTGATGAACTTCCTGTAAACAAAAAATATCCGGATCTAAATCAAATATTTTATTTAAAGTACCATCATTATACCTGCTTTGAATTCCGCAAACATTCCATGAAATTAATTTCATAATAATCACCTTCTTAAACTCTAATCTTGTTTTTTATTTTTTATAAACTGTTTTTTTTTTTAATTAAAAATTTTATAATGCCCTTTATCAAATAGACCTGTAAAAGTTATCACACAACTCCTTGATATAATCTAGTCTGGCTATCTTTAATAACCAATCACATGGTATATTGTCATATCCATAATATAGTCCTGCTAACGCTCCAGTAATCATTGCATTAGTATCTGTATCTCCACCAGTATTGATTGACTTAAGTACAGCGTCACTATAATTAGAAGTATGGTAACAAGAGTATAATGCTACTTCTAATGATGAAACCACATAACCACCCGAAAAAATATAATCATCAGATAAGGAAAATAATGAGTTATAAAGTGTATTAAAACAGTTATAGTTACTGTTATCATAATATTCTCTTGATTTATCAATTCCCTCATTGATTAATGTCTTAAAAGTTTTACTCGGATGATTGATTACTTCCTGTACAATAAAATTATAAATATTGCACGAAGCTTTACTGATACTATGCGCATGAGTTAATGAAGAAAAGGTATCCATTATTTCTACCTGTTCATCTACAGAAAGTCCTTTAGCATTAACATACAATATTGCAGGCATTATTCTCATCAGTGACCCGTTACCATTATCATGTTCACCCTGCAGACCACATTTCAATGGAGTGAACTTTTTATCCCAGTAATTTCTTAGGGCAGTACACGTGGTGTTTCCATAATCGAATACATTGCCATAGGGCGTGTATTCTCCCTGAATTATCCATTCACAAAATTTTTCCATTAAATCATCATAATTCAAACCCTTTGCAAGACTGTCTAATGTTGCAAGAGTCATCGAGGAATCATCAGACCATGTTCCGGGAGGTTGTCTATATGTCCCATAACCTCGCATGGTGGATGCAGGATGCTCGATCATATCCATACGTGTTTTGAATTCATATGGAACACCAAGAGCATCGCCAACAACGCCACCCAATATTCCGGCATAAACAATATCTTTAGTTATCATAATAATCTCTACTTAATCCGCACTTGAAATTAGTAAATCATTCCTCAAGTACTTCCTTGAATTTTTCATATATCTTTACCAATGCATATGTGTCAAGTTTACAGTATTCCAATAATTCTTTTCTGCTTTCTTCCATTTCTTCAGTTGGCTTGTTTTTCAAATTTAAAAATGCTTCTGATGCTTCCATACCCTCTTTTACTCCCGATAGATTATCATAGGTTAAATCAGGATATAATGCCGGCAAAACCTTTTTAATTGAATGTGAACCTTTCATCTCTTTTGTATAATACTTCTTTTGCTGGAAAGGTATCATGAAATCAACCATATTATTGTTGATTCTTTCTATTTTATCTTTTAAATCCGGAAACATTAATGCTAGTTTCTTATTAACGTTACTCGATTCGAATGATTTATTATAAACTATTACACTTCCTTCTTCAGATAATACATCAGTCATGCTTTCAGCAAAATGTCTGATAAAGTTATCATCATCTGCCTGTGCTAAAAACTCTTTATGTTCAAGAGGTGCTCCTTCTTCCTTTATGATGTGTAATGAATATTGGAAAGGTAACTGTTGATATGGTCTTGTACCCTCTATTTCAGGAATAGGAGTCATATACGTTTCATAATCAATGAAGTATAAGGGATAATTCAAAGAACTCACTAACTTTTTAATGGATTCCTTGTCAATAATATCCTCTTGTTCAGGTGTTGAACCTGTTTTTAAATCTTTAGTACAATATTCCCAAAAATCACATTCGTATGGTTTAGAACAATGATTTCCTATATCAATGACGGGTTCATTATTTTCATCATGTTCTCTCATGAAGTTATTTATCTTTTCAACATTCTTTCTAATTTCGTCCTGTTTTTCTATAACAGTACTTGTAATATCTTCTATATTGAATAATTCATCAAGATCCAATTCTTTTTGTCTTACATACTGATTATTGATGTATACTATTCCCACCTTTTTTACATTTAATCCCAGACCGGATAAGACATAATACTGGAAGGATGCATCATCATAGTATATGCTGTTGACGCTGGTAGAGCTTTTCACTTCATAAATTTCCAATCCATCCTCATCATTTTTTAGTATATCCACCATACAGAAGTTATTGTTATAATTGAATGTGGCTTCCGTGATGATGTTCGGTTTTTTTTCTAAAAATTCTTTGGTTTTATTAACCATTATCGAATAATTATTACAATACTCTATATCATCATGCTCTTTTCCAAATATGTCCTGTGCATGTATTCCTACTTTTTTACCATTTTCAAACAGTGAATGGCTTGCTTTTTGTATTGCCATTTCAGGTTTATACTTCTTTAACCAGAATATCTTTGGACATTGCAGACATTTACAGTAACTGGACTTTGACAAAAACACTTTATTCATAATTATCCCTATTTTAAGTTTATTTATTGATTGAAGCACGGATTAGATTAAAGAATCTTCATGGGAAGGAAAAGGTTTATAATGTAATGTTAACATGACCTTCTCCATTAACTATAGCTTCTGCCATTTTATATCTCATCTGATTTTCCATACTGTCATCCAAGATATATGCTATGGTATACATTTCCAGGGCAGCTTCTAGATTTTCATCCTCCGAAAACTTATCTCCACGTTCCCTAAATTCTTTTACAATAAACGGATTTGCTACTACAGGTATGTTCTGGTCTCTTACTATTTGTTGTGCCTCTTCCATTGTTATATCAATGTTTTGTCCCATGTTCTTAATATATTCGAGTTCGGTATATGCCTGTTGTGTTTGTTCAAATTTAATACTGTATATGTATAATGCAGCAGCTATCTCCGGTTTTTCTATTTCAACATAGTAATATCCAAGATCCCTATAAATTCTAGCAATGGAATCCGGCGTGTAAGAATATGTGAAGGCATCTTGAATGAGTTTATTCATATTGTCCCACTCACCTTTCTTCTTATACAAATCAATTAATTCAAACATCAGATGTAATGACACGGGATTATATTCCAATCCCATTTTAAGATACTTTTCTGCTTCATCGTACCTGTTTTGTTCAATCAACAAAAATGCATAGTAGTGGTATAGCATAAATATCGGTACATTAAACGGAATTCCCCTTAATTCCTTTTTTACTGTGAAATACTTTTCAAATAACATTTCCTCAAAATCATTTCTAAAGACATGATATTCCACTTCTTCATCAGGAACATAGCGTCTCTCTTCCTTCATATAATTATCTAACTTTATGAAGGCCTCTTCAAATCTCTGATTGTTCAAATCCTCTTCAACAGATTCCAGCAAAGAAATTTCAGGCATGCTTTTTCCAAGTGCTTTGCTAAACCCTTCTTTTTCATCTTCCGTCAAGTAATTTGTTAACATTCGTGACAGTCGATGTATGATTTCCTGAGCTTCGGGAGCATCCCTGTATTCATCCATCGCCTGCATTATAACCTTACGGTCATGTTCCATTTCACCGTTAAACTGTGATTCCACCTGCTTAATTACTTCTTCACAGGAGTTTGATTCATTATTCATATTATCACTCCTTCTATATTGTAACTGTTTTTATTTCCGCTTTTTATCCACCAGAGAAGATTAATTCAAGATTATTCATAGGATATTCCATAAAGTTTTCTTTTATCTGTTCTTCAGATGTTCCTAAGCTTCTCCATCTTTCTGCACTACGGTCATAACCAGCACAACTGGTTTTATAAGCAACTCTTATAAACCCAGGATACTCTTCCTTTATGAATTTATCCAGCATTTCTATTTTCTCTTCCTTAGTGTATCCTTCCCATGGAAGTTCTGAAAATCTTTTATACACTTCCTTTTCATATTCTTCATAAGTCCACGGATATTTTCCCATAATTATCACCCAGATTATAATTAGTATATTTTTCCGGTAGTCCTATTATATAAATAACCAGTAACCCAGCCAAGTTCCCCAATTGAAGGCATCACCACTAAGTCTACCATCATTAAAAACATGTGAGGCCTGAACCGTATGATTATTCGCCATCAATTCATCATATTTCTCACATTTTTCACTATAACTGGAAAGCAGATAATCATGTTCGTTTTTAAAAAATTCCATTAAATCAGCTGTTACTTCCTCTTTAGACATTTTATAATGATTTGTATGTTTAATAAGTAATCCAATCATTTTCTCTTTAAATATATTATAAGTCATAGGATACTTACTTTCATCAATATTCAGTTCTTCTGATTCTTCTTTAAGTACTTCTTTTGAAATAAAATACATATCACAGTCAAAAATTAAGGTGTCTACAGGATAAAGTTTATCTTCTGAATTCTCAAAGATATTATGTTCTTTTTTATCATATTTCTCGCATTCCTCGTTATAATAGTTATGAAAATCAAAATCATGTTTATCTACAAATTCCTGTTTTTCTTCACAAGAAAAATTTCTATCATAATTCCAGTCTCTTTCAACAAATACTTTTAGAAAGTGTTCTTTAAATTGTTCATAAGTCATCGGATACTTACTTTCATCATATGCAGTTATTATTTCACGTTCTTTTCTAGCCTCTTCCACGTCAGACCACCTAAGAAATTCCAGATCGGTAACTTCTCTAATATGTCCAAATCCTTCGGGACAAACAATTCGTGGCCAGCCCATACTGCCTATGGCAATAATTTTAAACTTACCGGAATATAATAATTTACCGTCCTTATCATACCATTTACCTTCTTTAGGAGGATTAGGTCCATATGCTCCATATTCAGTGCATTTTCCTTCAAAACGTATTTGGCCGTTATGATAATATTCCTTTCCTTCAACAAAACCTTTAATATAAAATTTACCTTCCAAATGCTTCTTCCCGTTGGTATAATATGTGGTTCCCTGTCCACAAGGTTTGTTGTTTAGAGTATATCCTTCATATATCACACTATTTCTTGTTTTTCCATATATTTTCTTCCATTTAATTCTTTTTCTAATATTTTCATCATGTATAAAATCATGTCTACCCATCATAATCACCATTTTTTTTCGTTGATATTTTTGGAATATTATTGATATTAAATTATGTAAAAAAAATATTTAATATTAAATTCATTATATGTGTTTAATTTAGATATAAAGTATTTTAAAGTTATTTATATCTTGTTAAATATTTTCATTTTTCTTTGTATTTTACTATTATGTAGTAGGTAGTATATATAGTTTGAACTTTTTTAGTAGAATATAAAATTAATTTTTATTCCAAATGATATAATTAATTTATAACAAAAGTGACAGAATATAAAATAGAATTTAATACACTCATTAAATAAGCTGAAAGAGGATGAGATACTATTATAAGGGCAAGAAAAGAACGGACAGTACATAAACTTTAGCGAATTTGTTGGAAGATCATGAATTCAATTAAATTATGGCCATATGAACTTATTTATTGAAATGTTTGAAAAAATGAATTTCCGAAAAGATATTATACGGATGACATATTAGACCTGGATAAAATAATAGATGATTAGGAACATCTCGAAGAAGCAATCATGGAATACTCAATGAAGAAATACAATTATGAAGTAATCATACCAAATCTTAAAAAGAATAAATAAAATGTGAAGATTATATAATATTTTATACTCTTCTACATATTGATTTGTTATATTCACAGTTGAAACATTTGCTCGTGTCTTTGCAACGTTGGAAGTTTCCTGCCAATATTTTTTCTACCGTATCGTTTAAAGAATCCGTTAGATCACTAATATCCACATCGTTTACCGGTACAGGTATTGGCTGTGAGAATTTGACTGAGTAGATCATTGCCTCTTTAATGTTATAATTTTCATATTCCGGTGCTTGGCTTATTGCCATTGCATATGTTATTAACTGTTTCTGATACCTTTCTTTGAGTTTTGTTTGGCTGGTTTCACTTGTCGTTTTAAAGTCTATTAGTATTATGTCGTTTGAATCCTTATCTTTAATGATGAGATCAATTTTTCCTTCCAGATCATAATCATTTTCAGTCAATGTGAATGGTACTTCTGAGGCCAGTATTTCACAATCTTTTCCATCATAGTTCCAGTATGGAGTGTAATTTTCCCAATATTTATATATTGATTCTTCTATTTCGTTGAATTCTCCTACTTCATCATCAATATTATGATTAAATCCTTTTACTCTCTCAATGATTTCTTGAATCTCTTCAGGACTAGTTAATTGTCCTTCTCCGTTTTTCTGGTATTGTATCTGTTTTTGATGGATTAAGTTGAGTATTGTATGTGCAACTTGTCCAAATGTTATTGATTTGGTTTTTGAGTTTTTGAACATGTAGTTGTATCTTAAATTGTATTCCTGTCCGCAATTGTTGTATTCTGAGAAGTGAGTGTAACTTAATTTAAGTTTTTCTTTTTCAGGTTCTTTTTCTTCACATTGTGCAGGAATTATAGATTTATAATCATCTGTAAGTTCAATATAACTAGGATTATCTTCAATTTCCTGAATCTCCTTTTCAGGTGTGTTACCCTCATCATCAACTAGTGAGGATAATATAAGTATGTCTTCTGCCCTAGTTGAACCTACATAATAAACACGTTTAGATTCCCTATTTTCCTCCATAATTTCTTTTTGTTCAGGAGTAATTTCTTCATCACTTTCTTCTTCTTCATCTGTTAATTTAAATACATTATATTTGTATTCTAGACAATCCAGTGGGGTAGGGTATGTTGCACTACCACTTACATAATCCCTTGTTTGTGCATCAAGGTCTTTGTATTTAGGGAATTTTCCTTCTTTAATTGATGCGAGTATAACCACAGGGAATTCCAGTCCTTTGGATTTATGTACAGTCATTATTTGTACTTTATCCACGGAATCTGATGGAATTGATTGTGTAGCATAGTTGTCGAATTCCTGGAATATGAACCATAACAGGCCGTTCATACTGTATTTAGTAACAATCTCTTCATAATTTGATATTGTTTCTGTTATTATTCCAAGATTTCTTAGAATTCTCTGGTTTTCTTCTGTTGGATTATCCAACCTATCCTCTAGAATTCGGGTGTACTGAAGTATTTCATAGTATACATTTAGGATTGATGGCCTGTCATAGAATTCCGTGTTTTCATCGTATAGCTTTTGCTTTAAGTTGTACAGGTTTTCAAATAAATCAAGGTCATGTTCATCTGTAATTCCTAAACTTATCATGTCTTCTCTTGTTTTTGTACTTATATCAAATCTTTCCACTCTTTTTAGAACTTTATCTACCACTTCTGGTGGTCTGTTGAATATTCCTGAAAATTTGGATAATCTGCTGGATTTACCTGAATATTCTTTCCAAACTTCTTTTTCTGTTTCAAGCATTTCATTTTGATAAGCATTTTCTATAGAAGTTAAAACTTCACATGTGCTATCATCAAGGTTAAGAATTTCCTGTACCTCAGAAAATACGGCATTATTTAGCCAATCTTTTTCCCAATCACTAAGAATTATTTTACCATTAGATTCCTTCATATACCATAATAATACAATCATCGCCTTAACTTCTTCATTACTCATCAAAGTATCATTTTCAGATAAATTATATGGAATATTTTTAGAATTTAAAGCAGCAATTAAATTTTTAGCACCAACAGCATAATTAACTGAACTTAACAATAAACCTACATCAGAATACTGTTTAATTTTACCTTCTTCTCTAAGATGAAGTAGAATATCTGCAATTCTTTCAGCTTGTGTATCTTCATCATCATTAATTAAATAATACACGGCACCTTTATCTTCTTTATTAGGTACTAATTCTTTTTCAAATTCACGTATTGGTTCAATATAATCCTCATTATACTCCACAATCTTCTGACAAGAACGGAAGTTCTTGGATAATTTCAATACATTATCTTCATTATCTTCCGAGAAATCTACGAAATATTTCGGAACACTTCCACGGAAGGAATAAATACTTTGATCATCATCCCCCACCACGGTAAAAGTATCACTATACTTTAACAATGAATTAAAGATATCATTTTGAATAGGATCTATATCCTGATATTCATCGATAAAGATATTTTTAAAACGGGTATTTCGTGCAATATCCTCATTTTCCAATATTTCCTTAACTTTCAATTGCAGATAATTAAAATCAAAAGCGTTTTCCTGTTCCAATAAGTTAATATATTCCGGATAAGCCTTTGCGACAGCCAAATATCGTGCATTATATCTGCTTTGTTTTAATTCCTTACTTTGACTGACCTCATAATAAGGGTATTCAAAATCGTCTCCTTCACCACAGCTGGCAATTAAGTCCTTATATTCCTCGGAAACTGGACGATTCTCTTCAATATACCTTACTAATTTATCAGTGTCAACACCGAAAGTGGTATATTCCTCAAACTTGTTTATAACATCACTTAAACCGCTACCGGAAATATAGGCTTCCCTTGTAAATCCCAAATCCTTTTTATGTTTTCTAAGAAACATTGCCTTACGTTCATTATTCTCGGAACTTTCCAGAAGATTTATGTCACTATAACCATTTTCACTAAGAAAACTGATACAAAATGCGTGAATTGTGTTAATGAACATCTTATTGACTTTAGAAATTCCAATATCCTCTTCATTGCTTAACTTGGTTTTCAACTGATCTGCGGCTTTTCTAGTAAATGTAATTACCAGTAAGCTTTCAGGATCAACATTTTTTTCATTAAGCAAATATTTTATACGTTCTACTAGAACAAAAGTTTTACCGGCACCTGGTCCGGCCTGAATAATCAATGGTTTACCCTCAAATTCAATACAATCTACTTGTTCCTGAGTTTTTTCAATATTATCCATACTAATTACTATCCGTCCATTGTAAAAATAGAACAATTATCAATAAAATGATAATTTTCTTATTTAAATATCTATTATTAATATAATTAAAGTTTAATCAATTCTAAAATGTTTTTGAAAATACATTAACACAGTTTATGGAAAAAAATTAGGATAACTTTAAAAATATTTCATCAATACCAAGGCAAACATAAGCAACGCCAGTAAAGCAAAAAGAAAACTACAAGCAAATTAATCACTTTTCTATTAATTCCCGGACTGATACATTTTCATTAATGTATTGTTTTTCGGTACTGGAATTGCCCGCCTGTATCGCTTTATTAGGACATATGTTTATACAGCATAGGCAAGCTTCACAATTATGATTGAATTTCAACTTATTATCTTCAACCTCAATATTGCCTTTTGGACATGCTTGTGTACATAATAGGCATCCGACACAGTTTTCATTAGACTTGAATAAGCGATCCGCTTGACTAATGACTACCGTAGATAAGGAAGTTATTTTGCTAACCGTTTTAGCGCTTGTATTAATATCGAGCTTATATTCCTTATGATTTTCAATATCTTCCTTTAAGGCCATTATGTCTTGTTGTATTTCGGATTGTGTTTTAAAAGGAATATAGTCAGAACTTGTTAAGTATTTGGTGTTGTCCACCATACGGATATGATTTCTGTAGTTAACATTTATATTGTTCTTATTAAGAATTTTTTCGGCGTTTAATGTTGTTGCATAATCATGACCGGCCATTGTTGTGATGATAAAAACATACTTCGCATCTATTTTCATCTTTTCAAGGAATTTCTTAACTATTTTAGGAATATTCCAGCAGTATACTGGAAATACTATTCCCACTTCATCATCACTGAATTCATACCTGTTTTCTCTAATCATTTCAGAAATAGAGTAAATATTTTCAGTTAACGTTTTTGCTACATTTAAACTATTTCCTGTTCCTGAAAAATATAATACTTTCATAATAACACTCAAATAACTTATATTATTTTATATATGATTTTATAGATTAAATAATTATAGTGTTGTGGTAACATTATCCCTTATGAAGGATTCTGGAGTCTTTTTTTATGTCAAAATTATCATTACATAATGAAATTTATTGTTTATGAATAATAATATTCATATGGGATATTCTTGTTTTTTTGTTTACAGAACATATTTTAAAGGTGATTGCTTAAATAATAAAATTTTGAGATGGCTCTCGGAATGTCTTTATTATTATGTTTGTTTTGACTCTTGTTGTGGAATTGGGTGATTGAATAGGGAGTAGATGCCATCATAATGTAGCACAACTCTGATTTGTAGCACATTTATCCATATTTAGAATTGTAGCACAACAATAAAAAGTAGCACAAAAGTAGCAATAATGTAGCACAATATATATGTGGCACAAAAAAATCATGTGCAAGATCTTGCCGTTACTTCAGATTACAGAACAAGAAATAATAGAAAGGTCAGGATATTGTTTATTGATACAATCAGGATAATATACAAAAAAAGTAAGTTATTGGGATGGTATTATTTCATCCATCTTTTCAATTTCGGAAATATTTCTTCAGACATTTTTCTTGCTTCTTCTTCACTCATACCAGTAGCTTCAACTGTTTTTGGAACACAAAAATCAATCATTTGCCCTATTGTGACATCACTAGTGAATTCACCGTCCTGATAACAGTATTTACAGTAGTCTTGGCTCTTAGATCCGTCTTTTTCAGTCCCGAAATCATCATCATTCATTGGCATTGCACAGGATTGACAAAAAGTCATGTCTTCAAAATTCATATAAAAAATTCCTCCAAAATTCGTCGAATTTTAATTTATATTCTAAAAAAGGACATATTAATCATTTTCATGAAAAATAGACCACACCTTACTTTTATTCAATATCATATAAATACTTATGTTAAAACATGTGACGTATTTTTTTATTCTTTGGTTATTGATGTTGCCACAAATGTTTTTTCTGCCTTTATGAGTTCTCCATATAGAATAAAATGAAAGACTGTATTAATTGGTGTAAGCAGTACCAGCGATACAATAGGCTTATCATTTAACCTTGCACTAAAACAGGAACTATAAGAATTACTTATTATCATTGGAGAAAACGGAATATGAGGGACAGATAAAATGACAACAGTACTGAAAATATAAAAAAAATAATAATTATTCCCTCTCAACTTCCTCTTTATCATTCTTTTTTTTAAAATTCTTGATATGATAATTTTTTAATGATTATTTTTCATTTATTCCCATTTCCTTGTTGAATAATGATATTTTTGTATGTTAAGATTACGAATATAATATCAATAAATGATGAATAATAAAAAAGGATTGTGTAAAATTGTATAGGCTTTTTTGCGAAAAAAAATTTTACAATATTTCTATTTTTTCTTTAGTTTTATAACTTAATTTTTTA
>CADBRM010000079.1 GCA_902797085.1 uncultured Methanobacteriaceae archaeon | reverse complement strand
ATCTTGTATACTGGTTCTATAATATTGATACAAAGAAAATAATCTTTTCTGTAAATCTTTCTCTGTTAATGTTGTTTGTAATTGCAATTCCTCTTGTTCATCTGATTCTATTAGTAATTTTGATTGATCAGAATCATCAGATGATGATTTTGGTAGAAAACTTAGTTTATTTTTATTTAAAACCAGTGAATCAAATACATCATTCATATTTACATCAACAACAGGAATTGTTCTAGCAACTTCTTTGAAATTCAATAGATTATTTCTTAGACCCATATCCAATAGGTTTTGTTGTAAAGTGCCAAATACATCATTAAAGTCTAATTTAGAACGTTCTTCCATAAAATCCCTGTAAAATTATAGTAGTTAATATCATTAAAATAGTTTGATAAAAGTATCATTAAAAAAATTCTTATATTATTTGATATGTAAATAACAAATATTAAAAATTTGTATTAAAAAAAATAATTTTATACTGTAAATAGAATTAATGCGTGATACTATGAAAGAAGTTATTGAACGAATAATAAAATTTAGGGATGATAGAGATTGGAAACAATTTCAGACATTGGATAATCTTGCAAAATCCATTTCCATCGAATCAGCAGAGTTATTGGAAAACTTTCAATGGGACACTGAAAATATTAATCTAAAAAATGTTGAAGAAGAATTGGCGGATGTTCTTATTTACTCTTATTTAATGGCCATTACAATGGATGTAGATGTTAAAGAGATTATGCTAAAAAAAATAGAAAAAAATGAAAAAAAAATATCCTGTTGAAAAGTCTAAAGGAATATCAACAAAATATACTGAATTATAGTTTTAACTGTCCGAATATTCCTCTGACAATTTGTTTTGACACCTCTCTTGCAACAGTATTTGCAGCATTCTGTGCAATTCTTTCCACATCAGATTTTCCGGAAGTAGATTTTCGATTATTTTTCGTGCCTGTTGTAGCTCCGTCCAAATCAATTCCGCCAATCGTTTGCTGTATTGTCTCCGTGATTGAAAAGCCTTTCTCTTCTTGTTTTTCTTCCATTGGAGGTACCTGTTGTTGAGTAGATTGTGGTTGTCCTAATGGAACTTGCTGTTGTGATTGGCTCTGTTCCAATAGCACCTGTTGATTTTGTTGTGCCTGTTGAATAGGTTCCTGTGTTTGTATTTGTTCCGGAGGTACATCAACCTGTTCAACTTTTTCTAACAAACATTCATAGGCAGATTCCCTGTCAAATGCTTCCTGATATTTGTCCTTATATACTGATATATTCATTAACTCCTGTCTATATGCATCTTCAACTGCACCTGTATAACTTTGTGGCGGTAATATATCTACTTTTTCCACAACTGTAGGTACACCATCACCATCAAGTACAGAGACCAATGCCTGTCCTATTCCAAGATTTGATATTTCTGCGGTGGTATCAAAGTTCGGATTTGGTCTGAATGATTCTGCGGCAGCCTTAACACCTTTTTGATCTTTAGGAGTGTATGCCCTTAAAGCATGCTGTATTTTATTACTTAGCTGGGCCAATATGTCATCAGGTATATCTGCCGGACTTTGTGATATAAAGTATAATCCCACTCCTTTAGAACGTATTAATCTAACTATCTGTTCAATTTTCTTCTGGAAAGCAGGATTCATACCGTCAAATAACAAATGTGCTTCATCAAAGAAGAAGACAAATTTTGGTTTTTCCAAATCTCCAACTTCAGGCAAGGTTTCATAAATTTCCGTTAGCATCCATAATAAGAATGTTGAATATAATTCCGGAGCTAAGGACAGTTTACCAGCATCCATGATATTTATTATACCCTTACCATTGTCATCACACTGTATGAAATCATTTAATTCCAAAGCAGGTTCTCCAAAGAATTCATTTGCACCCTGATCTTCCAATGTAATTAATGAACGGATAATGGTGTTTGCACTTCTGGTGTTAATTGCACCATACTGTGATTCATACTTTTCCTTATTCTGTGAAACGTGATTTATCATGGATTTTAAATCCTTTATGTCAATGAGCAATAATGATTCTGCATCGGCAATTCTGAATACTATGTTTAATACCCCTTCCTGTGCATCGGATAAATTCAATATCTTTGACAGCAATATAGGACCCATTTGAGATATTGTTACTCTTATCGGCAATCCTTTTTCTCCAAACAGATCCCAGAATTCCACAGGATAAGATTTAAAATTAAATCCCTTATCTTTTAGACCATATTTATCTACTCTTTCAGCGACTTTTCCCCCATCTTCTCCAACTTTTGATAATCCGGATACATCCCCTTTCATATCTGCCAAAAATACTGGAACGCCCATATCACTAAATGCTTCCGCTAATGCTTTTAAGGTAAATGTTTTTCCAGTACCTGTTGCTCCTGCAATTAATCCATGTCTATTTGTTAATTTTGGCAATAAAGTTACACTTGTATTGTCATTACAACCAATTAATATAGTATTTTCAGTATACATGATTTATATCCCCAATTAGACTTTATTGTTAAATAATCTGTTAGTGGATATTAAAATAGTTAATTAGTTATCATTAAGTTATCAAATTAATGTTCAAAAATAGTAAATTAAAAAAAGGATATGATGAAGACTAATGAAGGTTGTCCACTCCTTCTTTTAACCTTCTTAGTCCATCAAGAAGCATTGTTTTTGGACAAGCCACATTCAATCTTAAAAAATTGTCTCCACATTCACCGAACTGTATTCCCGGAGACAATAACAACCCCATGTTGTTGTTAAGATAATCGTTGAATTCTCTGGAGTTGATTTTTAATTCATTGCAGTCCAACCATAACAGATATGTTGCTTGTGAAGCAACTAACTTAATCACCGGCAGTTCTTTTTTCAGAAATTCATCAACTATAAGTTTGTTCTGGTAAATGTATTCATTTAATTGATTCAACCATTCTTCACATTCATTGAATGCTGTGATTGTAGCCACTATAGAAAAAACATTAATCTGTGAAGAATCGTCCAACACCAGCCTTGACTTCATTTTTTCATATAATTCCTTATTTGAAATATGAACAACGGAACTCTGTATTCCCGCTATGTTAAATGTCTTGGTAGGAGCCAAACAGGTTATCACATTATCCTTATTGTCAATGACATTCTCAAATGCAATGTAATGCTCATTAGGATTTACAAGATCACAATGTATTTCATCAGAAATTAACAGAACATTGTACTTTTTACATAAACAATCTATTTTTGCTAATTCCTCCCCTGTCCAAATTCTACCAACAGGATTATGAGGATTACACAGCAACATCATGGTTGTAGTTTCTTGTGACAATTTTTCTTCCAAATCATCAAAGTCTATTGAATATGAATTACCATCATATATCAATTCATTTTCCAATACGTTCCTATTATTATCTTTGATTACTTTGAAGAATATATGATAGACAGGAGTTTGTATCAATATTGAATCGTTCTCCTTTGTGAATTCCCTTATCATACTGGATATTGATGGCATGACACCTACAGAGAACAACAATTCCTCTTTTTTCATTTTAAGGTTATGTCTAGTGTTCCACCACTGAATATATGATTCATAATATTCATCAGGAACTACAGCATATCCGAAAACACCATGAGCGACCCTGGCAGATAAAGCATCTATTATCTCTGGTGCAACTTGAAAATCCATGTCTGCTACCCACATAGGCAGTTGAGTGTCAAATTTATCCCACTTGAGACTATCAGTACCCTTTCGTTCTATTATCGTATCAAAATCATAAAGCATAAAGTTACCTCATAAATTTATGAGAAAAAAAAAGAAATGAATAATTAATTTTT
>CADBRM010000078.1 GCA_902797085.1 uncultured Methanobacteriaceae archaeon | reverse complement strand
TCCTGTATTACACTTAGCTCAATTATACGGATTAGCAATGGGATTATCTCCTGAAGAATGTACACTTGATAAACAAGTTGTAGATCCATCTGCTTTAGTAGAAAAAATGAACACACCTAAAGAAGAAGCAGCAGAAGAATAGATTAAGTGTTCACATATAACTATTTATTAGTTATATTCTCTTCACCCCCATTTTTAAAATTTTATTTTTCTATAGTTTATTTAGCCTTTTTTTAATCAATACTTTTAATAATTTTAATTTACTTATATATCATATAATAAAAAAAATTAAATTAATTAAAAAGATATACTTTATTATAATTCTAGGAGACAAAGTATGCAAAAATTTATTGTTGAATTAATAGGTGTTTTCACTCAAAGAGATTTGCCAGAAGATTACGAACAATTTGTTGAATACAAAGCAACAATTGAAAATAAAGAAGTTACCGATCAGGATAAAATTGCAGTATTAAGAGTTAAAGATACTACAAGTTATCAGATTTTATTCTTGAATGATTACAATTCAATGGATGAAATCGATAAGGAAATCGATGAAACTTTAGACGGTAAAATTTACAACTTTAACATTCGAAAAATTTTAGAAGGTCATCTTAATGCCTAATCAAGAATTACATGACCCTTTAGAGCAAAGATGGGTTGTTCTTGATCACTTACTTAAACAATTAAATAAGAAGTATGACATTCCCGCTGAAGTTGTTAAAAACCTTCAGTATTCTAGATCTTTAACGCATTATTATCTTCAAGATCCTACAGAACCGGATCGTGCTAAGGAATTGCCTCGTATTGATTCATTATTGAATGATACTGAGTTAAAATTAATGGGTATGGCCGGTATGGAAGGTGAGGATTTTGTTGCTGATTGGGAACAAAAGTTACTCGATGCTTCTAAAGGTAAGGAAGTATTTAGACAGTCTAAAATTCAGTCTAAATTTATTCCGGGAATGCCTGCAAACTTTGATTTTGTAAGGTTCAACTTTAGAGAACCTATTCATGAAGAAAGATTTATGGAAATTTGTGAATATGAAAATGTCATCATTGAATTTGATGATAATGACTCTTCAGTTTTTGTATTCGGAGAAGAATCCAATATTCAGAAAGCCTTGAAAGAAATGGCTCCATTTTTCACGGAACAAAGGTCTAAAGCATAATTTTTTTATTATCTTCCATTATCTTATTTTTTTTATATCTATTTTTACAATATCGTTCTACAAACAATTATTAACTTCAAATTAGATATCTAATTATAGTGATATATAATTAGATGGAGTTATAAGAAAAATGAAAATTTTAATGATTACTGATATTCACAGCAATCCAGGTAAAATATATAACTATTTGGATGAAAATCCTGTTGATCAAATTATTATTACTGGTGACGTAACTGAATTTGGTCCAGAAGACTTGTTTGTCGATACTTTAAATAAATTTTCAGAATATGCAAATGTTCATGCATTGTTTGGAAATTGCGATCCTAAAAATTCCAGCGATTTACTTGACAAATCTAATGCAATAAATATACATGACAATACTTCAAATATCGGCGAAATTCAACTGGTTGGTTTTGGTGGTTCAAACCCTACACCATTCGATACTCCAAATGAGTTTACTGATGAATTTTTATATGAAAATTTAAATAAATATTCGGATATTCTTTCTTCAGATTCTTTCACAATACTGGTTACTCATGCACCTCCTTTGGATACCAATGCTGACAAAATTGATTCCGGAGCACATGTAGGTAGTTGCGGGGTAAGAAAAATTATTGAAGAAACACAGCCTACATTAAATGTTTGTGGTCATGTACATGAATCAATAGGACAGGATAAAATAGGCAATACAACTGTTGTTAATCCGGGAGATGCAAATTCCGGTCATGCATGTATAATTGAATTAAGTGAAGAAGATATCAAGAATAAAAATGTTAACATAAAATTAATCTCAATATGATGAGGAAAACAATATGACAAAGTTTAAAGAAGAGGACGTATACATTTTTAATCCAGAAAGGGAATGTATGAGTCGGGAAGACTTAAAAGAACTACAATTGAGAAGACTAAAAAAAGTTGTAAAATATGCATACGATAATGTTCCATTTTATCATAATTTGTATGATGAGGCAGGAGTGAAACCGGGAGATATTAAAACGTTGGAAGACATCCAACTGTTGCCTTTCATCACAAAGGATGATTTAAGAAAAACCTATCCCTTTGATTTACAGGCAGCACCAAAAGAGGATTGGGTAGAAGTTCATTCTACAAGCGGAACAACGGGAATTCCTACAGTAGCAGCATATACTAAAAAAGATATAGGGATATGGGGAGAATGTACCGCACGTGGTCTTGCAAGTGTGGGTGTTCATAAGAAGGACATTGTTAATGTTGCATACGGATTTGGATTATTTACAGGTGGACATGGAGCTCAATATGGTGCTCAAAAGATTGGAGCATTGGCCGTGCCTATGTCATCCGGTAACACTCAAAAACAGATGAATTTCCTGAAAGATTTCCCTGCAGATTTCTTATGCTGTACTCCTTCATATGCATTGTACTTAGCTGAATCCTTTGAAAAGGCAGGTATGGATCCAAAAGCAATACCGCTCAAGGGAGGATTATACGGTGCGGAAATGTGGACTGAAGAAATCAGACAAAAATTAGAAAATAAATTTGGAATTTCTGCACAGAACATTTATGGATTAACTGAAGTTATTGGTCCTGGGGTTTCAACGGAATGTCATATTAAAGAGGGTATGCATATTGCAGAAGATCATTTCTATCCTGAAATAATTGATCCGAAAACATTGGAAGTTTTACCTGAAGGAACTGAAGGTGAAATAGTATTTACTACTTTAACAAAAACAGGAATGCCTGTAATCAGATACAGAACAAAGGACATCACTTCTATAAATTATGAAAAATGTAAATGTGGAAGAACCACTGCACGTATGAGCAGGATTACCGGACGTAGCGATGACATGCTTAAAGTTAAAGGTGTAATTGTATTCCCTAAACAAATCGAAGAAGTTATCATGTCTATGGATGAGTTGTCACCGGCTTATCAGATTATTGTTTCAAGACCGGGAACTTTGGATGAAATTGAGGTACAGGTGGAGATAGACCAAGCAAACTTCTCTGATTCATTGATTAATCTTGGCGAATTCAAGAAAACCATTGCTAAAAAAATCAAAGAGGCAATTGGTATTGGTGTGAAAGTCACATTGGCTGAACCATTCTCTTTACCAAGAAGTGAAGGTAAAGCTGTAAGAGTAATTGACCAAAGAGACTTTAGTTAGAGGTGATATTATGGCAATAAAACAATTATCAGTTTTTTTAGAAAACAAGAAAGGTAGACTATGGAAATCTTTGAACACTTTAAAATCTGAAAACATTGATATCCGAGCATTATCAATTGCAGATACTTCTGAATTTGGTATTTTGAGAATGATAGTGTCCGATCCGGAAAAAGCTAAAAGTTTACTTGAAAAAGAGTTTGCGGTTAGCTTGGCTGAGGTTTTAGCTATTGAAGTCGAAGATCAACCGGGTGGTTTGGAAGCAGCATTGGCATTATTGAATGATAATGATGTCAATGTAGAATACATTTATGCATTTGTAGAAAAGAAAACTTCCAAAGCTTTAGTTGTTTTAAGAACTGAAGATAATGATTTATCTCTAAAATTATTAAAGGAAAACGGTTTTTCTGTAGTTGAAGATGAAGCATATACCATTTAGGTATATGTTCCCTTTTTTTTATTTTTTATTATAAAATTGATTTGGTGTGCAGTTGTACCCGTATTTTATGGCCTTTTGTAGGAATTTGTTACTTTTTTTACATGAATCCACAAGATTCATTCCATTTATCAGGTTACTTGTAATGGCTGCAGAGTAGGTACAGCCTGTTCCATGGGTGTTGTTTGATTCTATCAGGTTACCTTCTATACGATGAATTTTATCATCACAATATAAAATATCATTTCCTTTAAGATGTCCTCCAGTAATCACAACGTTATTATCGTTACTTAAATATTCTGCCACGATTTCCATATCTTCTTCAGAGTTAATTTTTTTATTGGATAATTGTTCTGCTTCATGTATATTTGGTGTTATTAAATATGATTTTTTAACAAGATATTTGTTGATAAATGTGGCAAAGTTTTCAGTAGTCAGATTACTGCCGCTTTCACTAATCATTACGGGATCAACAATTGCCTTGATATTGTATTCATCGATTTTTTTGGAAACTAATCTAACAATGTCTTCGGAGTATAGCATTCCTGTTTTAATGTACTCTACAGGATAAACATCTAATATCTGATTAATTTCATCTTCAATTACCTTTAAGTCTACCTCTTGTATGTTTATCACACCAAACGGGTTTTGTGCAGTAATGCAGGTTACAACACAATTTGCATAAATGTTATGTGCGTGAAAAGTTTTACAGTCGGCAATAATGCCTGCTCCTCCAGATGGATCTAAACCGGCAATGCTCATTGAACAATTATTTTTCATTTTCTCTTCTAACATCTAATCTCTCCGTACCGTGGCTGCTGTTTACAATAATATTCATACTCCTTAAAAATTCATAGCTATATGTTCCCACACCATGCAGCAGTAGCTCCCCTAAATCCTGGGGAGTATTAATATCCAATGAAAGGTAAAACGATTCAATGATATTTATGGACATGTTCAACTCGGTTGCAGTATTAATATGTTTGAAATAGCTCATTTCCCCAAAGCATGGTTCAAATTCATATTCATTGTTGAAACACAATAAATTTGTTCCACCACCTTTTGATGGGCTTATAATCAAGTCATTATTCATATTTTTGACTGTTGATATGTGCTGTTGTTTAATTAATGGAATGTCTGAGGGCAATATCAGGATATCATTGTGGAGAAAGTTTATTTTAACTTCCTCAATGGCATCCTTCAAAGCGTTATTTAAATAATTGTTTTCATGCTTTCTTTCTTTAACAAAGCTAATCTTCAATTCTTTGGCATAGTCTTTTACTGATTCATCTTTACTGACCAATACTATCTCTTCAACTTCATTTCTGATGACATTGATAATGTCCTTCAGCATTACCTTCAGTAATTCGACTCTTTCATCTTTAGTCAGAAAAGGGGAAAGTCTAGTTTTTGATTCATCAAAACTAGATACTGGAATAACGGCTACTATATCTTTCATAGTATTATATTGTTTGATAAAATTAAAATAATGATTGTTTGGAGGGGAAATTTCAGTACCAGTTAAGATACTTGTCTAGGGTGGATTGGACTGATTTGTCAAGTTTGTCATGGTTGATGCTGTCCTGGGTCAGATATTCCTCTCTAATTTTGTCATTCATGTAGTCCCTATCTTCACCGGAGAGCATTTTGTTTAATATGGACAGGGCCTTTTCAAAAGGAACATGAAAATTATTGATTTCCATATCCTGCCATGCCTTGACAAATTCTTCATCTAACTTTAACTTACTTTTAAATAACAGCAATTCAATATTGTCAATATTGTTTTTACTAATTGGATGGTAATAGTTATAGAGTTTTTTATCTAAAAATATTGGATTAAGGCCTATGATAAACTTTTTTAACTCATAATATAATCCTTTGTCACTATTGTTATTCAATTCATTAATTAAAGCCAATGCATTAAGACTGTCCGTGTATTCTTTGTTGTCCTTTTTTTCTACACTGCGGACAATATGTTCATTAAGGAATTTTGTGCTTATTTCATCAATTGGGCCATCATGGCTAATTAAATAATCCTGAAATTCATAGTAATAGAAGTTTTTCATGTACAGGTTGTAGAAATCAATTTCTTCATGGTCTTCAATGAATTTTGAACCTTTTTCAGATATGTGATATGCACAATCCACTACATTATTTGAGGGGATGTAATCTGAAATACGTTCAATAAGTTCGGGTTTATTTCCTGTGACAGTTAAATTGTTATTTTTCAGGATTGATTTCATTTCATTCACTGTCAATGAGTTTAGATATTCTTGGAACTCTCTTTTTTCCATTTCATTGGTAATGTATCCCTCTTTTAAAACTAAATTTTTTATGTAGTCTTTCGTGAATTCGTGGTCAATGTTTATGATACTGTTGGTTAATTCAATGTTCCTGTTATCCTTGAAGACATTTAAAAAATCATAGATACTTACATTTTGATATGCTAAAAGATATTTTTCTTTATCTATACTGTTTTTGTCAAACAGGGAATTCTTTTCATATTCTATTTTTTCAAAGTTTTCTATAAGGTCATTTGTTTGGGTACTTTTCTGAATTGATTTTTTCAGGTCTTCAAAATCAACATCCTCTTCTTTCCGGTCATATTCGGTATTTTTTGTGGAATTTCTTTTTATATTGTTTATGAAAGTATCAATTTCTTCCTTGTTTTCTTCCAGGGTAGTTAATATGTTATCCGCATAATCCTCGGTTATGTTTTCCCGGGTTTTTTGAGGATCATATACCTTTGAATCGACATTTAATACGTCTGTTAAATAGATAATTTTTGAATCCTTTTCCGGAAAAATTAGGAATCCGCAAGAGTCTAAATCGTATATGTTGGAAGTGTAAACAAAATCTTCATATAATATTTTTTCGGCATTGAATATTTTTTCTATTGAATTTGAAGCTATGTTTATGTCAATGGCTGTTACCGCCAGGTTTTCACTTATTTTCTTTGCAAAGCCATACTTTATTAGTAATCCCATAACGTATCGTGGCGGCTGATAAATTGTTAATTCATTTTCTGATTCGAATACTCTGTTGATTTCATCAAAAAATAATCCTTTTCCTCTAAATTCGGGCAATATGTAACATGCTACTAGGGATAAGTTGGATATTGAGTTGATTATTGTATATGCACAGAAGCCAACTACCTTCTTGCTGAATACTATTTCCTTAAAATAAGTGCAATGGTTAACCGTTAATAAGTAATGGGTATTCTTCATTGAGTCTAATATGTATTTATAGTTTTTTTCCAATATTTCTTCAATGTCTAATGCATCCAACATAGCATCCTCAGAAATGAGCTGTCCCTTGTTTTCTTCCCTAATAATATAATTGATCTTAACCATATGCAAAACCTATATTTTAATTTGTTGACAATTACAAATAAATTTTTTCAGTGCAAATTTTTCTAATATTTTTGAAAAATGATTGGTAATTTATTTATCTGTCATATATCCGAATAAAATTTTAATAAAAAAAATCACATATATAGTATATAATAATAAATTTATAGAACTATTTTTTTATCAATCTGATTAATAATTAACAAAAAAAGATACGGTGAGGAAATGAAAAATTTTAGTGAATGGTTTCATAATATATTAGAAGAAGCGGAACTTATGGATGCACGATATCCTGTTAAGGGAATGAGTGTATGGTTACCAAGAGGATTCAAAATTAGAAAATATTCTTTAGAATTGCTGGAAAAACTACTCGATGAAGAACATGAACAAACATTATTTCCAATGTTAATTCCGGAAAGTGAATTGGCAAAGGAAGCAATACATGTTAAAGGTTTTGAAGAAGAGGTGTATTGGGTAACAAAAGGTGGGCTACGTGATTTAAATGAAAAACTGGCTCTTAGACCAACTAGTGAGACAGCAATGTATCCAATGTTTTCATTATGGGTACGTTCACACATGGATTTACCAATAAAGGTATATCAAACTGTCAACACTTTCAGATATGAAACAAAACATACAAGGCCTTTAATCAGGGTACGTGAAATAACAACATTTAATGAATCACACACAGTTCATGCCACTGAAGAGGAAGCTGAAGAACAGGTACAGACAGGAATTAAAATATATAAAGAGTTCTTTGATGCATTAGGTATTTCCTATTCAATATGTAAACGGCCTGCATGGGATAAATTCCCAGGATCAAAATACACGATGGCATTTGATACAATAATGCCTGATGGAAAGACACTTCAAATCGGAACTGTACATAATCTGGGAACAACATTTGCAAAAACCTTTGACATACAATTTGAAAATGATGAAGGTGAACACGAATATGTTCATCAAACATGTTATGGATTATCAGATCGTGTTATAGCATCATTAATTGCAGCACATGGTGATGAAAAAGGTCTTAAGTTACCTCCTGTTGTAGCACCTGAACAGGTGGTAATAGTACCAATTATTTTCAAAGAAAAAGAGGATATTGTACTAAATTTCACTGACAATCTGGAAAAATTATTAAAGGATAGTGGAATAAGGGTAATTCAGGATAAACGTGATATGAGACCTGGTAAAAAGTACTATGAATGGGAACAGAGAGGAGTGCCATTAAGAATAGAGGTTGGTCCAAGAGACATAGAAAATGATTCCATAGTAACAATTAGAAGAGATAATGGAAACAAGGAATTTATTGACTATAATGAAAATACAATAGTCGATACAGTCAATGAAATTCTTGATGACATCACCAAGGAACTTAAGGCAGCATCAAATAAATTCCAAGAAGAAAAAACATTCTTTGTTGAAACTCCGCAACAAATTAAGAAAACAATCAATAAGAAAGGTGGAATTATCACATGTAACTGGTGTGGAAACACAGATTGTGGTAAGGATATGGAAGAACAGTATGATATTGATATATTAGGTACACAGGAAGCACAAGTGGATGGAATATGCGTACACTGTGGAGAAACTGCACATCATAAAGTATTAATATCTAAAACATACTAAATGAAATCATGAAAACTAAAGAAAAAAAGAAAATAATGAACATAGTATGGTTAGTAACTGATGTTATAATTATTATTTGTGCTTTATTATTGTTCTTAGAAGGTGGGACCATAGACAAACTCCTGGGATTAGTGGGAGTAGTTCTTGTTATTGTGGAAGTAATCCTATATAAGAAAGGTTACATATTGCAATAACTTATTTTTTCTATTTTTACATTTTTTTTAAACAAATTCAGTGATGATAATATGGAAATAAAAACCGATGTGCTGGTTATTGGGGCAGGACCTGCTGGTTCAATTGCAGCAAGAGAAGCAAGTAAAAATGGGGCAAAAACTTTAATTATTGAAAAAAAATCGGAGATAGGCGCACCAAAGCGTTGTGCTGAAGGTATTATCAAATCAACATTGGATGAATTGGATATTAAACCGGATAAAAGGTGGATTGCTAGGCAAATAGATGGTATTGAAATTGTAGCACCAAATAACAAAACAGTAATATTCGACAAAAATAATTTTGATTTACCTGATACTGGATATGTACTTGAAAGAAAAGTCTTTGATAAGCACTTAACAATGGATGCTATAAGAAATGGTGCCAAGGTAATGATTAAGACTCAGGCAGATGCTATTAATAGGGTTAATGGTGGTTTTTTAGTAACTGCCAAGAGATTGCATGATGAAATAAGGATTCTTACAAAAATTATCATTGCCGCCGATGGTCCACAGTCACTCATCGCAAGAAAGGCTGGTCTAAAAACCAGTACCTCTCTCGAGGATATGGCATCCTGTGTTCAATATGAGATGGCAAACGTTGATATGGAAAATATGAATCATGTGAAAATTCATATTGGAACGGTCTGTCCCGGTGGTTACATATGGATATTCCCTAAGGGTGAGGATATAGCCAATGTTGGATTGGGAATATTGAAGTCACATACTGATAAAACAGCAAAGTATTTCTTGGATACATTTTTGAAAAATAGTTCCGATGTTTCCGGAGCACAAGTTGTAGAAATGAATGCTGGTGGGGATCCTATTGGTGGCTTGTTGGATGAACGTTATTCAGATAACATTATGGTGGTAGGTGATGCTGCTGGTTTTGTGGATCCATTAACTGGTGATGGAATCAGAACTGCAATGTTAAGTGGAAAATATGCTGGAAAAGTTGCTGCCAAAGCTATTGCTATGGGAAATTATTCAAAAAGCGTGTTAAAAGAATATTATGATTTAACAGAAGAAGAAATTGGTAAAGATTTCCATAAGTTTAATAAGATCAAAGAATTTCTATTGACTTTGGATGATAATAGTTTAAATAATATTGTAGAAGAAATTTCAAAATCAGATTTGACAAATGTAAACGTAGCTAAATTATTAAAAATAATAATTAAATCTTCTCCAAAATCAATATTTAAGCTAGGTAAACTTATATGAAAAAAAATTGATTTGGCCTTTGATTAAATCACATTTGACTAAGCTTTTGTAGGGCTGTTTTTGTTTTAGAGGTCAGGTTTGAGGGGGTTATTAATAATACTTTTAGATACATGTCTTTTGTAAATGAATTAAATGTATATTTGTGTATTTTGTGCATGTTGAATGCTTGTTTACATTACTTTGAAGAAGTCTTCGATGTATCCTCTTATTGGTTTGAATTTTTTCCAATTTTTTTTTATTAAAACGATTAATGGGGAAGTTGCTTTATTTAATGTCTTTTTTTGTTTTTAATTCTTTTATTCTTTTTATTTTTTCTTAAATAGTTCTAGTGGGCAGTGTAAATATATCCTTGGTTTGTCTTTTTTTTCAATGTTATTATAGGGAAGAAATTTTTCCTCAAATGATTATAGTACAACATTATATTCTTTTTTTTTATATGTTTGATATTGTTCGTTATCGTCTAATTCGGGGTTATTATGTTTATTATTCGTTTTATGTTGTATGCTATGCTGTATAGGTTTATTATGTTTTTTATGTTTTGTGTTTTAGTGAATGGTAGTTTGTTGATGTGGTATTGTTGTTTGAGTGTTCCGAATGGTACTTTTATTGTTTTGGATCTTTTTTTGTATTCTTCTTTTCCTTCTATGGTTTCGAGTTTGTATTTCATTTGTTGTGTGTATTTTGATCCGTATTCTGTTACTTGTCTGTGTGTATGTGAGTCTGTTAAGCATAGTTTCTTGTATGGATAGATGTAATAGGCTTTGGGGTTATTGAACATTCTTTTTATTTCATTGGATCTTTTCATCATAATCATCGTTTTCTAGTATTTTAATCAAACGATTAATATTTGATTTATGTATAACCTTATATGAACTGTTATATGAATTTCTCTCTATATTCTTAGGAGAGAACACCTTATTACAATAAGCATACAAAATCCGGCCATTCGTGTTTTTAATGGGATAATGAGGAAGATCAGTGCCTTTTGGCTCAAAATAACAACAAATTATTCTGACAGTAATTATCAACAAAAGCCAGGATAAAAAACATCAAATCATCATTTTAAACTACATTAATCAATCCAGTTTCACGTATAAACTTTTTACGACTTTCAAAAAAGTCAGAGTACATAAACATCATACAATCATAATATATAATAAATATTATATTTCACAGATGCTTTAAATTAAGCATTACTTATAAATAATAATCTAAATTAGTTATAACTTATAACTATTAAGTAATATTTAATTTTAAATGATTATAATAAATTATATTCAATATAATATATAAAATAATGTTAAAATAAAAAAATAGATGATTTAAAACAATAAAAATAGTCTAAATATTTTTTATGTCACGAAAAAATTACATAAAATAAGAAAAATAAAACAGTTTCAGAATAAAATAAGAGAAAATAATATAATTAAGTAAAAAATAAGAAAATTAAGAGTTTTGTCTAATACTCAAAATGTATTGTTCGTTATTATTTGTTGTGATTTTGTTTAACATCCCTCCTGCATCTGTATCAATACAAATTCTTCCTACTAATTTTAAGAACATTATTTTTTTTTTATAGTAACTTACCAAACTTTTAATATATACGAATACATATATAATAATATGGTTAGAAAAAGTAAAATTAATGTTGGT
>CADBRM010000077.1 GCA_902797085.1 uncultured Methanobacteriaceae archaeon | reverse complement strand
TAATTTTAGATTAGTATTAAATATGAATATCCTATTATTATCGTAACTCTTTCAGATTTTCTTAATTTCACTTTTTCTAAACAAAACATATCCATTAATAAATATTATTAGTGATATTGGATATAATATATATTATATATTGATGGAAAAATATAGAACGATATTTTATATTTTTTATGGATTTATAATTTAATTATAATTTGAAAAAGGATATGATTTAATGAGAAGTGACAATATTAAAAAAGGAATAAACAGAACATCACATCGTTCATTATTACGGGCATGTGGATTAAATGATGATGACATGAAAAAACCGTTTATTGGTATAGCAAACAGTTATACTGATATAGTGCCGGGTCACATCCACCTGAAGGACTTAGTTCAGGAAGTCAAAAATGTAATAAGGGCGGAAGGTGGAGTTCCTTTTGAATTCAACACAATGGCTGTTTGTGACGGTATTGCAATGAACCATGAGGGTATGTATTTTTCATTACCATCAAGGGAAATAATCGCAAACACAGTAGAAAGTATGGCAATGGCACACCAGTTTGATGCATTAATATGCATGCCGACTTGTGATAAAGTAGTTCCGGGAATGCTGATGGCAGCATCAAGATTAGACATACCTACAATATTCATTACTGGCGGACCAATGATGCCAGGTAAATTCCATGGGGAAACCGTTGACTTCATTAACGTAACAGAGGCAGTTGGAGCAACACAGTCCGGTAAGATGAGTGAAGAGGATTTATATGAACTCGAAAGATGTGCATGTCCTGGTGCAGGTTCCTGTGCAGGATTATTTACAGCAAACACAATGGCATGTTTAACTGAAACTTTGGGAATGAGTTTACCTGGATGTGCAACGGCACACGCAGTAAGTGAGAAGAAAGTTGAAATAGCTAAGCAATCAGCTAAAAAAATATTCACACTCATAGAAAAGGATATAAAACCATCCGATGTAATGACACAGGAAGCATTTGAAAATGCAATTATTGTAGACTTGGCATTAGGAGGATCAACAAACACCACATTACACATACCTGCCATTGCACATGAAGTAGGTGGACTTGATGTAACAATAGACCTGTTCGATAAATTAAGTCACGAAGTGCCATATATTTGCAGTATAAGACCTGGCGGAAACAACAGAATGATTGATGTTGATAATGCAGGTGGAATTCCTGCAGTAATGAAAAACCTAGAAACATTACTGCATAATGATTGTGTAACATGTACTTCTAAAACTGTTGCAGAAAACCTTAAAGAAGTTACTGATATTGATTATGATGTAATTCATACAATAGAAGATCCTGTAAGAACAGAAGGTGGAATAGCAGTATTGTACGGTAACATAGCACCAAACGGTTCAGTAATTAAACAGGGAGCAGTAAATGAGGACATGCTTGTTCATTCAGGACCATGTAAGGTATACAACTCAGAAGAGGAATGTGTAGCAGCAATAGAAAATGATGAGATTGTTGATGGTGACGTAGTGGTAATAAGATATGAGGGACCAAAAGGTGGACCAGGTATGCGTGAAATGCTCAACCCTACAGCAGCAATAATGGGAAGAGAACTATTCCATGTAGCACTCATAACAGATGGAAGATTCTCCGGAGGAAGTAGAGGACCATGTATAGGACACATATCACCGGAAGCAGCTGAAGGAGGACCAATAGCAGCCATTGAAAATGGTGACATAGTATCTATTGATGTTAAACAGAGAAGCATTAAATTGGAATTATCCGATGAAGAAATCCGGGAAAGATTATCCAAGGTCAAACCGGTTGAAAGAAACCTTAAAGGATGGTTAAGACAATACCAACAGTTAGCAACTTCTGCAGATAAGGGTGCTGTCTTAAAATAATCACATAACACATTAATTTTTTATCAGTAAGTGGAGGTGATATCTTGTCTAAAAAACGTAAAAACAGAGAAAAAAAGAAGAAACAATCACAGAATAATATGGAAAGCAATAAAAAAACAGAATCAAAACTGTCAAGAGAAATACTCAGTTATGCTGTAGTTATAATATTGGCAGTATTATTATCGGCTCACCTTAGTGTAGTAGTCTCAGGAAGTATGGAACCAGCATTTTACAGAGGAGATATTGTAGCAACAGAAAATGTGAACACATATGGTATACAAGAGTTTAATCCATATACTGATGTGCATATTGGGGACGTGGTTGTATATGATGCCATGTGGTATTCAGAACCTGTGATACATAGGGTTATAGATATACAACAAATTAATGGTTCAACATATTATATTATCAAGGGAGATAATAATAATGTTCAAGATCCCTATCCGGTATCACCTTCACAGATAAAGTCAAAAGTAATCAGTCTGGGAGACGCCTTACTAGTAATTCCAAAGATAGGATATATAACGCTCTGGTTTAGAGGTTTATAAAAAAAATGACAGGAGGACAAGTAATGTATTCGAAACTAAAGAACGAAATTACAGAGAGTATTATAGAAGCTTTAATGAAACTAAGAGTAAAAGTTGATGAAGAAATTACATTAGAAGAACCACCAAACCCTGAAATGGGTGATATTTCAAGTAATGTGGCTTTTTCATTGGCAAGCAAAATGAAAAAATCACCTGTAGAAATAGCTGAAGAAATCAAAGAAAACATAAAATTACCGTTATACTTTGAAAAGGTTGAAACAAAAGGACCTTACCTGAATTTCTTCATCAATTATTCATTGTTTTCTACAAAAATGGTGAACTATATTGATAAAAAATATGGAGAACTGCCTGAAAAGGAACAGTCCATATTATTGGAACACACATCAGCAAACCCTAACGGTCCATTGCATGTAGGACATCTAAGAAATGCCATATTAGGGGATTCATTAAAAAGAGTACTGCAACATGCAGGTTACAAGGTGGAATCACAATATTATGTAAATGACATGGGACGTCAAATTGCAATTATCGTATGGGGAATGAATAAGTTTGGTTTTGAATTCGATGACGATAAGAAAATAGACCATGCAGTTGGGGAGGTATATTTCAAGTGTAACCAGGAATTGGAAAATAATCCGGATTACAACGAGGAAATTGATGCAATACTCCACAGTTATGAAGAGGGTAAGGACCAAAAACTTATAGATTCGTTTGAACGTGTTGTGGAACACTGTCTTGATGGTATCAAACAGACACTAAGGGACTTAAACATTAAGATGAACCTCTACAAATGGGAAAGTACCTTCCTTAGAAACGGTTCTGTAGATAAAGTACTAGAAAAATTACAGCCATTCACAATAAAAAGGGACATACTGTACCTGCCGTTGGAAAAGTATGATGTTGATAAGGAACTGGTGCTTAGAAGGTCAAACGGTACCAGTTTATATGCGACAAGGGATTTAGCATACCATCAATACAAGACAAAGAATAGTGACATCTCCCTGGACATATTGGGTGCAGATCACAAATTGGCAGCAAAACAACTAAGTCTGGCACTTGAATTATCAGGTAACAGAGCACCTGAAGTAGTCTTCTATGAATTCATTAACTTGCCTGAAGGATCAATGTCCACAAGAAAAGGGGTATTCATTTCAGTGGACGAGTTCATTAAACAGGCAACACAACATGCTAAGGATGAACTGCTAAGTCGTGACTTGGATTTGTCTGATAAGGAAATAGATTCTGTTGCAAAAATTATTGGTGTAGGTTCAGTAAGATTCTATATTAACCAGATTTCACCAGAAAAACCGATCACATTCAAATGGGAAGAAGCACTTAACTTTGAGAGAGGATGTGCATCCATACAATATGCACATGCAAGGGCATGCAAATTATTGTCCAAAACAGACTTTGATGAATATGTGGATGTCAAATGTGATTATGAATTAGAGGATGAAGAAAAAGTATTGATTAAGGAATTGTCAAGATTCACTGAAATCATCAGACAGTCAGCACAGGAAAGAAGAGTACATCACTTAACAGAATATACATTAAGTCTTTCAAAAGCATTCAACAAATTCTATAAATCACAGCAGGTAATAGGTTCTGAACATGAACAGTTCAGACTAAAGTTAGTTGACGCCTCAAGAATAACCCTTAAAAACTCATTAAAACTCTTAGGTATTAAAGCACCTGAATTTATGTAATTCTCATTACATATCCTTTTTTTTATCATAAATTTAGATTATTATAATTATCATAACGCTATCCTAGAAAACTCTTTGATATGGCATTAGTTACAGTTCATGTTTGTAGTGCCGATGGCGTATGTAAATTTTAATCATAGTACTGTTACAAAACAGATTCACAATAGAAAAACACACTCTTACATTTCCCGTTTTCACGGGAAAATGGAACGGGTAACAACAACTTAATTTTAATCCATATTATTATTACAAAAATTTTAATATAATATGAAAAATAAAAATATAAATAATTAAATTAGTATTTTATCTATTTTAATATCATTTTCATTATTTTATGAATAAATATCAATAATCACGATTATATGGAGGAATAATTTAAAATGCGAACGTTAATGATACATTCAGATTATTTACGTTATAAAACCAGAAGTAAGACCAAAATAGCTGAAGATATTGAAGATGAAAAAAGAGCAAACGGTGTAGATAATGCATTAGTAGCTTTTATTGCAGTTGAAGAAGAAGATGAAGAAAATCCTGAATTAATCATAAAAAAAACAGTTAAGGAAATTTTAAGTGTACAAAACAAAGTTAACGCAGACAATATAGTAGTATATCCATATGCGCATTTAAGTTCTTCACTTTCCAATCCTAATGTAGCACAACAAATACTAAAAGGTATTGAAGCAGAACTTACTGACAATAATGAAGCAGTGCTAAGAGTACCGTTCGGATGGTATAAATCATTTGAATTAGCATGTAAAGGACATCCATTATCTGAATTGTCAAGAACAATCACTACCGAACCTGAAGAGGAAGAAGTGGAAGAAAAAGTGGAAGAAAAAGAGCCATCAAAATTCTACATAATGGAAGAAGATGGTGAAAAATATGATGCTAACGAGTACAACTACCAAAACAAAACCCTTAAACAGTTAGTTGACCATGAACAAGGTGTATCACATGAAGATTCAGGAAAACAGCCACCTCATGTAAAACTAATGAAAGAAAAGGAACTGGCAAGTAATGAGCCTTCAGCAGATGTAGGACACATCAGATGGTATCCTAAAGGAAAACTTGTTAAGGACTTACTGGGTGACTACGTATACGACCTTGTAACAGCAAGAGGTGCAATGCCTGTGGATACACCGGTAATGTATGATTTAGCTGACCCTGCAATAAGGGAACACGCTGCAAAATTCGGTGAAAGACAATACAGATTAAAAACAAAACACAGGGAACTAATGTTGAGATTCGCATGTTGTTTCGGAGCATTCAGAATAATGGCAGACTCATTCCTCACATGGAAAAATATGCCCGTAGGAATATACGAATTATCACAGCTAAGTTTCAGATTCGAAAGACAGGGGGAAGTAGTGGGACTTAAAAGATTAAGAGCATTCACAATGCCTGACTTCCACAGCGTATGTTTGGATGATGACCATGCAAAAGAAATCTTTGCAAGCCAAGTGGACATGTGTGCACAAACTGAAACAGACTTGGATGTACACTACGAAGTGGCATTCCGTGTAACCAAAGACTTCCTGGCAGAAAATGAAGACTGGATAAAAGAAGTGGTAAAAGACCATATTAAAAAACCTGTATTGCTCGAAGTTATTCCAAAAATGAAACACTACTGGAATGCAAAAGTAGACTTTGCAGCAATAGATGACCTTGGAAGACCAATTGAAAATCCAACAGTACAAATGGATATTCAAAGTGCAAGAAGATTTGGTATTACATACCTTGATGAAAACGAAGAACAACAATACCCAACAATCTTACACTGCAGTCCAACAGGAAGTTTAGAAAGAGTAATATGCAGTTTACTCGAAAAAACGTCCACCGATAAAGGATCAAAACCATCCTTACCTTTATGGTTATCACCAACACAGGTAAGAATTATACCAGTAACTGACAATCACTTAGAATATGCTGAAAAGGTATATGAACAAATCAGAGATGCTGACGTAAGGGTAGATATCGATGATACTCCTGAAAGGGTAGGTAAAAAAATCAGAAATGCTGGTAAGGAATGGGTTCCTTACACAATAGTTGTAGGGGATAATGAAGTAGAAAACAACACCATAACAATCAACAGACGTGCTGATGATACTAAGGAAGAAGTAACAATAGAACAGTTAGCTGATGAAATCCACACATTAAGTAAAGGATTACCATTCAGACAATTACCATTACCATACAAAGTATCAAAACGTGTAAAATTCTAATTAATGAATTTATTCATTAATTATTCCTCTTTTTTTTTAATATTTTTTTAGTAACATTCTTTAACAACTACTATTTTTATTACAGACTTTGTCATTGGAAATAACAGGTATTAAACAAAATCATGTTCTTTTATAGAAAGAGATTTGATTTATGCCAACTTATGGACTTCTACCTGTTTAGAAAATTTCATAGATAAATATAATAATTTTTATGGATAAATAATTACTAGTATATGAGTAATTATTATACAAAAAGAAAAAAATTAAAAGACTATAATTAAATTTATATATTAAGGATGTGTTAATATGAAAGCAGATTCAGTAAAAATAGCAGATGGAGTGTACTGGGTAGGTGCACTTGATTGGGATGCCCGTGATTTTCATGGTTTTGCAGTACCTGGTATGACATATAATGCTTATCTGGTATTTGGTGATGAAAAAGTAGCACTCATTGACAATGTATATGATGGTTTTTATCCGGAAATGTGGGCAAGAATAGAAGATGCATTTTCAAAGGAAGGTAAGGAAACAAAAATAGATGTTTTAGTAATAAACCACATTGAAAATGACCATATAGGTTCCATACCTGAATTTTTAGTAAATAATCCTGGAGTAACATGTTATTGTACACAGGCAGCAAGCATGGGTATAAAAAGACAACACCACTGCTTAGCTGATATGGATTTTAATGTAATATCCACAGGGGATACTTTGGATTTGGGTGGAAAAACATTCACATTCATAAATGCTCCTATGTTACACTGGCCTGACAGCAATTTCACATTATATAATGAAGAAGGTATTCTCTTCTCAAATGATGCATTCGGACAACACATATGTGAAAGTAAAAGATATGATGTTGATATTGACCCAGGTTACTTGGAATTACATGCAAAAAGATTTTATGCTAATTTAGTGCAGTTATCAGCATCAATGGTTCTTGCTAAAGTTGCAGAAATGACTGAAGCTGGTTATCTTGACAACCTTTCAATGATTGCACCATGTCACGGTCAAATATGGACAGAACCTGGAACAATTGTTGAATTATATGCTAAATGGGCTAAGGGAGAAGCTGATGAAAAAATCACAGTAATATATGAAACCATGCATCATTCAACTCAAAAAATGGCTCATCAAATTGTCGAAGGAATCATGTCTGAAGGAGTGGAAGCTAAAATGCATTTCATAAGATATGATCCCGAATCAGATATACTTGCCGATATACTCGACAGTAAAGCCATAGTTCTTGGTGTACCTACCATGATGAACAATCCATATCCAAAAATAGGAAACTTATTGGCATACCTAACTTGCGTAAGTCCAGCAAATACAGGGGTACGTAAAAAGGCCGTTGTCTTCTCATCCAAAGGATGGGCTGGAGGAGCAATTCCTAAACTAACAGCTAGCCTAACAGAAGCAGGATTTGATGTTTTGAAAGAAGATGCTATAGAGGAAATATATGTGCCTGATGATAACGATCTTGAAAAATGTTATGACTTAGGTAAAAAATTAGCTCAAATGGTTAAGGAATAATCAAATTCCTTTTATGGATGATTATATACTTGTTTATGATAAAGAAAGTTTTTTTCTTTATCCTTCTGATTATTTTTTGTTAAATATATTTAATCTGTTATATTAATTTATTATTCTATGGTTTCCTTTTATTCCGGCTCTGTAGAGAACCTATAATTTTTTTTTATTAAAATTCAAAAAAATCATCTTTAAAAAACTTATTTTATAAAAATTGAACAATTAAGAAAATAAAAGCCTTTAATAACGTATTTTTAAAATCAATTTAATTTTTACAGAATAATAATTAATTAAAAAATAATACAAGAATAAATCTGTATTTACATTAAAAATAGAATAGATATTAATATGCAAACATAAAATACCTATTCTATAAATAATTATTTGAATTCTAAACAACTTAAACTTTCGATTTTGGAATCTCAAGATAGAAAACTCCTTCTTTACTATAATTATCAAAAATAGAAAAAGTAGATTTAACCTGTAATATGATGTTAGATTTATTTAACAGCATATAATCATGCTAAAATAACATTTAGTGAGTATTCTTCCTTTTGTTCTAAACAAAAATATACTCAACCACAATTATTTGCAATTTTAGCATACAAAACATACAATAAATACGATTACAGAAACACAATAGAAAATTTAAAGATACCCACCAAATTACAAAATGCTTTTAAATCAAGAACAATACCACATTACACAACTATCAGTTAAAAAAATTAAACGAAATAGACACATTACTTTTACAACATTTCCCGTATCAAATGTTATTTTAGTTTATATGGAACAGGATTCACCAATTTCTATTCTGACCTATATTACAATAGCAGAACTAAAAAACAAGCGGTAACTACATCAAAAACCACATAACAGTTGACTCACAATACATGTTAATACGACACCACAATGCTACAAAAGGACCAAAATATAATATAAATTTTGCAATAATTGCAATAAGATGTTATAAACCAACATACATATTAGTAGACAAATCATACGATACAGAAATAATTAAACAAACCATTACTGAAGAAACAACGTATTACCACAAATACCAGTAAAAACAAGACAAAAAAGTGGAACTTACAGAATAAATGTAGAGTAATATTCAGACCACAAGTATACAGATTCAGAAACCAAGTAGAATGAGTAAATAACATAGAAAAAAGAAAGTTTAGTGGAATAAACAACAGTAGAAACACTAAATTACAAATAAAAGAAACAAAACTCAAAAATATCTTCTATAATATTTACAGATTTATTCAGATTGTATAAAAATAGGGATTTCTACAAAGCCCACTATTCATTATTTCAGTTTTTTTGTATGCAATATTGAGGAAAGGTGTAATTGTTATTTAAAAACTTAGGTACCTTCATGCCCCTACCAACATGTTCATAAATATTTTTATTATATCAATACGTCATATACTAAAAATAATATATATATGTATTTACATAATACAAATTATGCAATAGATTTTTATTTTATATCAAAAATATTTGAATAATAAAATATTATTTGCATTATTAATATTAAAATGATTATAAATAAATGATGAACATGAATAATAAAAAATTAATGTTTACATTACTTTTATTTATATTTATTTCATCAATAACTGTTGTAAGTGCAGTTGATGTGTCCGATAATGTCACATCCACTGACTATCAAGTATCAACGGATAATACAATATCTGTTGACATACAACCTGTTGGTGAAGATAATAATATTGAAAATAATGTAAATGAAATAGAAGAATTAAGTAATGATAAGTCTGTAAAATCATTGAATAGGGGTAATATACATACCATTAACAGTGAATCATACAGTACTTACTTTACCAACGGTGTTTTAAATAATGCCGCACAAGATGGAGATGTCATATTAATTAATGATACCTTTGAAGGTTCTAGTTTCATATTTGATAAAAGCATAAACTTAACCAGTACCCAAAATGGTATACTCAGAAACTGTATAATAACATTCAATTCCAATGCAGATTATTCAAACGTTACAAATTTAAATATTGTAAATATTGATGATGACGCAAATGATGGAATAAATGTTTATTCAGCAACCAATATGACAATCGAAGACAACATAATATACATTGACAGCAACAATACAGCCAAAGGTATTACACTCAATAATGCTGATGGTACCATAATTTATAATAACGATATTACTGTTAATGCTTACACAAATGAAGTAACATATTACTATGAAGATAATTATGCAAATCCTGCAGGAACTGTAGAAACAGCAGGAATCGGAGTATACAACTCAAGTTACACCAACGTTGAATCCAACACAGTTACAATGACTTCAACAGGATACCATCCTCAAAGAGGTACCCTAGTTGGAATTGCCGTACAGGGAAACATTGTTACTAAAAGTAGTCAATCATTATATCCCGTTGAGGTAAATTACAATACAATAAAAAATAATATTGTTAATTTAGATGGTAATTTATATGCATATGGTATTACATTACATTATTTTGCAAGAAATAATATAATTATAAATAATACTATTACTGCAGATTCAAGCACAAAATTTTATGTATGTGGAATACAAGCATCATATCTTGTACAATATAACCAAATATATAATAATAAAATAAATTTAACAGCCTTGAATTTTACCTATGGAATTAATTCCCAAGGATTACCGGGATACAATGGACATAATTATTATAATAATAATAGCATTAATTTATCTTCAATATATACGCGTGGAATAGAATCATTTAATGGATATTATGATAATATAACCTATAATGTGATATTAGTAGATGGTGATTATTCCAATGGTATAGGTTTAGGTGGAACTTATGGAAATAACATTACATTTAATGTAATCAATAGTACTGGTACCATATTTACGATTGATACATCTACTGCTGATGATATTCCATTTAAAACAGATGGTATATATGTAAATTCATCACATTATTATGATAACAATGGAAATCTTCAAACAAATTTATCCATAAAAAATAATATACATCATAATTATATTTTAACTAATGGGGAATATGCTATTGATTTGTACGGTCAAAACAATCCTATATATTATAATTATATAAATTCAGCTATCAACTCTGGTAATGATGCTGTAAATGTTATTGGTACTAATTTATGTTATTATAATTTTGCTTATACTACTCCAAATTTCTTAAATAATAGAATTTCATTATTAAAAGCAAATAAATTAAAAACTGCATCGTTAAAATCAGATTCTTTAATTGATAACGAAATTACAACACATGTAATTACTAATGATAATTGGAGAACATTCTTTACTACGGAGGGTTTAAATAGTAGTTTAGTATCAGATGATGATGTTCTTGATTTACAGGGAGAAATCTCTATTGACCACAATATTAAAATAGATAAACCTGTAAACATTACCTCTACAACAAACGATGGGAAAATATATTCTAGATATAATGAATCTACAATTAGTTATAATGTATTTGAAATCAATAATAAAGGTTCTCATTCCAACTTGACTAATATCTGTTTATACAATAC
>CADBRM010000076.1 GCA_902797085.1 uncultured Methanobacteriaceae archaeon | reverse complement strand
TAGGCAAGACATTAGACAAGGATGAACTGATTAACATATTGCCTATGATATCAAGTGATGTAGAATCATACACTGATGAGGAAGTCAAAGCAGAATTCTTCCCGAACAGACCGGACTACTACAGCCTGGAAGGAATAGTAAGATCCCTCAAAGGATACCTTGAAATAGAAAAGGGAATGCCAAAATATGAAGTAGTCGAAACAGACAATACAATAACAGTAGATTCAGAACTGGAAAACATTAGGCCATACGTAGCCACATGCCTGATTAAGGGAGTAAAAATAACTGAAGAAGAATTAGTAAACATAATGGAATTCCAAGAACATCTCCACTGGGTAATAGGAAGAGACAGAAAAAAAGTAGCAATAGGAATCCATGATTTGGACAAAGTCACAGGACCATTCTACTACAAAGCAGGCAAACCACAAGAAGACAAGTTCATAGCTTTGGATGATGACAAGGAGTTAACATTAGATGAAATATTGGAAGAACACGACAAAGGAAAAAAATATTCACATCTGCTGGAAGGCCTTGACTACTATCCATTAATAGTTGATGGAAACAACAATATTATGAGTATGCCTCCAATCATTAACAGTGACCTGACAAAACTTACTACAGAAACAACAAACCTCTTTATTGACGTAACAGGAACAGACATTAATGCGGTCACAAACTCATTAAACATCATTGCAAGTAACATGGCAGAACTTGGCGGAACAATAGAAACAATGAAAGTGGAATACCCTTACCGTGACGATATAACATATCCTCAATTTGAACCGCAAATAATGGAAGTGCATGTATCACTAGCATCACAATATATAGGAATGCCATTAACGGCAGATAAAATAGTGGAAACACTAGAAAAAACCAGATTCGATGCAGAAAAAATTGATGATGAAATAGTTAAAGTTACCGTACCAAGGTATCGTATAGACATACTGCATGAAGTGGACATCATAGAAAATATAGCATTGGGATATGGATTCAATGATTTACCTGCAGAACTACCTGACTTTGCAACAGTAGCAAATCCTGATCCAAAAAGGGAATTTGATAAGATACTGGAACAAGTCATGATTGGGTTGGGATTTACGGAAATCAAGAGCTTAATGTTAACCAGTGAGGAACAGCACTATACAAAACTGGGAAAAGAAATAGAAGAGGACAAGGTAACAGTGGCACAACCTATAACACAAGACCGTACAATGATTAGAAAATCATTAATCAACAGCCTATTGGAGTTCCTTCAGGACAATAAACACGAAGAGTTACCGCAAAAAATCTTTGAAATAGGAGACGTCGCATATATCGACAAAACAAAGGAAACCAAGATGGTCACAGTAAAAAAACTAGCAGGAGCAGAAATTTCATCAAATGCAAATTTAACCACGATAAAATCTTACATGGAATCAATAGTAAGTAACCTAGGTTTTGTCATGAAATTAGAAGACAATGAAGATTCCGTATTCATACAGGGAAGAAGTGCAAAATTTACTGTTGAAACAGATGATGAAAAGCTACCGTTTACACTTAAGGGCTACTTTGGAGAAGTACATCCACAAGTATTGGACAATTTCGAATTAGAATACCCAACAATTATGTTCGAAATAGAGTTCATGGAAAAATAACTTTTTAATTTTAATCTCCCTAAACTTTCTTTTAATAACTTTTTTTTTAAAAAATAGGAAAAAATAGAAGATTAAACAGAATTAATCTTCTTAGAATATTTTTGGATAGACCGGCGTAGTTGCTTTGGAGAATAATGAATAACCATAAGAGCCTGCTTTCATTATGGCATTAATATCGCCTGTCATCTCACTCATAGGAAGATATTTTCTTCCCCATAAATCGCTATATGTGGTTAAGCTTGTAACCACTTTGGCATGAGTACATTGACTGACGAGGCTCTTAGTTACATCCACCATCCAAGCAGTATCTTCATAATAATTGTTTTTGTAAGCCATCAGAATCATGAAATCCACGTGTTTTTCTATAGTTTTTGTATCTTGGCCGTAATAATATTTCAGTGATTTAATCTCTGGTAATATGCATGCTGATATTTCCATTCGTGAATCATACTTCTTGGCCATATTATTAACATCTTTAACAAAGCCGTTTATCATGCTGACGTTAACAATACTTGGATTTAATCCACTGTAACGTATGTAATCAAGACAAATTCCTTCAACACCATTAATGGTCATTACATAAGAAATGAATTTCTTCATCTTGTTTTGTGTTTTTATGCTGTAATCCCATTTATGGTTTTCTACAAATACAACTATCCATGCATGTACCTTGATGTTTGTGTTTTTACAAAGGTTTATGGTTTTTCGAAGATTTCCTGTGCTGTTGGAGGATTCAATTGCAAGTACATAAACATCGGTTATTCCAGATTCCACCCATTTGTTAAGATCTGTCTGTGTCACTGTATCACTAACAAATACGGATGCAACCATGGTTTTCCTTGTCTTGAATAGGTGGTTGATGGTATTATCGCTTTTAACTATAAAGGATGCATATGTTTGTGTACCAACATATTTTTCTGTTCCTGCATAGAATAATGTTATGGTATTTTCACCTATATCACATGTAATGTAATTAAAGGAATATACTCCATTATCATCTGTTCTCACATGTGTTTTTTCGTCATTAACCACTAATGTTAAAGATGTTTTTCTAAGAGGGTTTCCATTAGCGTCAATATATTTACCGGTTATTGTAACGTTATCTCCAACAAGTGTTTCAGGTATCGGATTTAACGTAATTGTGGTATTTATGCTTGTTACCTGGAATGATGTGGAGTTGCTTGCTCCGGTATATCTGCTATTACCTGAATAAGATGCAGTAATATTATTGGTTCCTAAGTTTGTAACACGATAATTGTAGTTAAAGTATCCGTTGTCATCTGTTTTTGTTGTATATTTTATTCCATTAACATTTAGTGTTATTGGTGTGTATCTTAGATTGTTGTAGTCTTTATCAGTGTAACGACCAGTTATGTTTATGTAATCGGAGTATTGTGCATTTTTCAATGGGTTTAATGATAGTATGGTGTCTTTAGTTTTTACCTGGAATGTTGTAGCAGTACTTGTTCCAAGGTATCTTACATTACCTGGGTAAGAAATTGTCACGTTGTTTAGTCCGGATGTTGTGGTCCTATAATTGTATTGGTAAAAACCATTCTCATCTGTTCTTGTTGTGTATTTTTTTCCGTTGACGTTAATTGTTAGTGGTGTGTATCTGAGGTTTAAATTATTCGTATCAGTGTATTTACCACTGATTGTAACACTTTCAGAGTATTGAACACTAGGAATATGGTTTATGGTTATGGTGGTTGTTTGTGGTGTTACTTTGAATGTTGTGCTGGTTGTTGTACCTTCGAATTTGGTGTTTCCTGAGAAGGATATTGTTATGTTGTTTGTTCCTACTTGTTTTGTTTTATATTTGAATGTGAATATTCCG
>CADBRM010000075.1 GCA_902797085.1 uncultured Methanobacteriaceae archaeon | reverse complement strand
TTTTTTTATATGAGTAAATTTTTCTGTTGGAGCTGTGATGTTTACAGGAGATATTAATTAATTTATTTTGGGATATTTGATTTTTTGGATTGTACCGAAAAATAGAAATAGAAAGGATAAAGAAAATAATTCATTTTAACTCTTCTTTTGTATTATGAAGAGTTTTAGGGAGTTAATTTATTTTCTTTGTCTTATAAGTTATATTATGTTTTTTTTAATAAGGAGTGGTGAGTTAAGACTTTTTAAAAGATTTCTTTAATAGGTGATTAAATTTAACTATTTTTTTTGTAGGAGTAATAGTTTTTTTTATCTTTTATGAATGTTTTTATAGTCTTTTATTTAACTCGGTTGACTAGAAGATTAGGGGGTAAAATTTTTAGGATAACCTAAACTTCTTAGTCAATTTAATATTATACTCCGGAGTATATAAAGGTTTTGGTATACCTAAAAATTATGATTTAAAAAAAGTTATGAAAAAAAGGTAATGGAGACTATTTTCTCTATTGTTTATAGTGATTTTCTCTAGTATCCTTTTCGGCATCAATGGCAATCACAAACATCAGCACATGCAAGGCATCGTGGCTATTTGCAATATCCAAAGAGTATGTGTCAGTCAAATGAAGAAATTCCTTAGAAACTTTGGCAATAGTGTTGTTATGCTCGTCTTTAATACGGTAATTCCATTCTAAAATGTTTCCCTCAGCTTTCCAACCCTTGAAGTCAATATCATAGGAAGGACCGAAAACGGAAATTAACTTTCTTTTGATGTAACCAATTTTTTTGCCGTTCTCAAAAATTTCAAACTTCGGAACCAGAGAGATAACCTTTTCATCAACCTTACCAACCTCTTTACCGTTGCGGTCAAATATCTTTACAACATGGCCCCATGCCAACTGACCTTTAACTTCATAAACAAGATTATTATTCTCATCATAAACATTGTAACTGTCAAACCAAGAAAACATTTTCTGCTTGAATATTAATTTCATACAAATCACTAATTAGTATATCTTTTTATAGGCACTTAAATATTTCTTACAAGTATGGTTGAAGAACAAAAAAAATGGAAGGGAGGTTAAAAGGAAAATTTAGATAATCAGTATATCCTCATCATCATTGTTTTCTTTGAATTCCAGGATTAAGCTGTTGATTTCTTCAAAGTATGATTTGTCATTAATCCATGAATCGTTCTGTCTTTTGCTTACACAGCCATATTCTGTGTTGTCATCTTCTCTGGAAACGTTCATACAACACAAGTCAGAGGAATCATCTTCTTGGCCGGTGTAGATAACATTCTTATTATTGATACAGACTGTAGCACATAAATCTAAATCATAAACGTTGGTACTTCTAGCCTTCTTACCCTTCAAATCGATAAAGGTAGGTGAGACATCATTGACACTCCTGTCAAAGGGTTCCAATACCGTAATCATGGAATGGGTAGTCATAATGATTCTGTCGTTAATTCGAATAACCCTATCACTATTAATCATTGCATTAATGATTTTTCTATTAGGGTTGAACAAACAAATGCCTTTTCCAAACCTTTCGCCAGAAACTTCCAGAGCCTTAACCAACAATCCTTTTCCACGATATTCAGGCATGATGTAACAGTTATATAGGAATAAGTTCTTCTCGTCAATGTTAAATGCCATGAAACCTACAACCTTATGTTCATAAACGATTTCCACATAAAGATAATATTCCTCATCATCATAAAATGGGAATTCGTTATCGTCCATACTCTTGTACATGTATCTGTAATTGGTTTTTATGAAGTTTTCAAGATTTCTTGCTTTTGCTGACCCGTCATTGTCCAATTCGGGAGTTATAATAAAAATATCGTTGGAATCTCTTTTAACAATTTTATTTGGATTAACCATATATTCACCATTGAATTTTTTTGATATCATTACTATTTATTTACTTCTATTCTAATAGACTTTTTGTTAAAGCCTTGTTTAAACAGCTCAAAAGAATTATGTTCAATCAGAATACTTTTCGGGAAATAATTATATTTATAAATGGTTGTAAATATTATATTTGCTGATTTTGATATGATAACTACTCTAACAAGACGATTACAGTATTCAACCACTCAACAAAATGTCTGATGAAGATAAGTATTTGCCATGAATTTCAGTATTCGCTTTCCCTATTAATTAGGGTAATATAATTATCTAGATTGGCAATTATGCTTTCATGTACATTATTTTTATTCAGTTCTGCAATTAATGATTCAAGGATATTTATAATGGCATCTTTTTCCATGTCTAACTGGTTATTGTACATGTTAGTTAGTAATCGTATCTTTGAGTTTCTATCATCATATCCCATTAAATTTAAAAAGACAACAATTTCATATACTATTTGCTTCATTAATACAACTCTCTTAAGTATTTTTAAAAACAGTTCCTTAATAAATATTATGTTGTCGGATAATACATATTTTTTGTATTTTTACAAAAAATTAATTTACTCTTCATTACATAGACTAATATAGTTGTCAAAAAGTATTAGTATAATGGAAGGTATTTTAATGAGGGATTATGTTGTGCTGGATTTAGAAACTCCAAACCGTTTCAACGATTCCATTTCATCGATTGGTATCGTGATTGTTGAGGAGGGTGAAGTGGTTGATAAAATGTATACTTTAATTAATCCCGAACAGGAATTTGATGAATTCAACATTAATTTCACGGGTATACATCCATATGATGTGGTGGACAGTCCGACTTTTGATGAATACTGGCAGGATATCAAGAGTATATTGTGTTCCAATGTCATTGTAGGTCAGAACATTACATTTGATTTACGTGTTATTTCCAAGAGCTTAACCAATTATAATATTCCGTTACCAGCATTCCGATATTATTGCACATTGAATTCCTGTCGAAGAAATCTTAATCTGCAGGATAATAGTTTGAGCTATATTGCCCGTAATGTTTTACATTCAAGCTACAATGCACATAATGCAATGGATGATGCCCTGATGACCAATAAGTTGTATAATTACTTGTCTGATTATGACAGGAACAGATTGTCCCATGTAAGTTTTTATACTTATCAGCCCAATTGTAAACGTGACTTTAACAGAAAATTGGATCTGAAACTAAATTATCTCTATGGACTAGTACAGAAATTCAATTATTGTGATGATATTAATCTTAAACACATGGAATTAATGGAACAATGGTATCTGGAAAATGAAGTACACTGTAATCATCCGCTCTTTGAAAATATTTTACTTAAACTGTCTTACCCTATACAAAAGAAAAAATTTTCAAAAAGGGATAGGTTAGCCTTACTAAAAACAGTAAATTTAATACAGAGATCACCAGTGTACAAGACACCAATATTAAAATTAGGGGCATTCAGAGGAATTATTGATTCGTTGTCCTGTTATGATATGGAGAGAAAGGACATTGATTTTATTCAATCTTGGTTAAAGTCTAAACCAATCAATGATAATACATTTAAGAAGTTCTATAAAGAATTGGATTTCAACGATATTGAAAATGCAAAAGAGAATTTAATGGAGTTTTCCCACTACATTCAAGATTATATTTAAGTGGTCTAACACTCCATTTCAGTATAGTTTTTCACCGGTATACTCATTCTCTTCCGTATAAATTCTGATTAGTGTATCAAGATTGTCTTCATACATTAACCTATATCCTATTGCTCCACCTTCAGGTGTTTTAACATTGTTTATAGATTTATTGCTTCCCTCCTGACTATTGTTAATTATATACCACATACCATGGGGTGTGTAAATAAACAGACTCCCCGTACCGTCTTTTTTACCATTTTTGTATGAATCGTCCGGATCATAAATCTTTGTAGAATGAATGGCTAGGCGACTGATGTCTTGTTCGGGCATAGTTCCGCCTTTCTGAAATAATATTTCCAACCAGTTGAGGGCGTCATTCTTAAGCTTTCTCTTTTCATCGGGGTTGGCAAATGCTTTTTCTATTTTAAGTTTTCTTTTTTCGAGTGTGTTGGTAATGCCTAGTATTTCCTCAACCTTTGGTACGTTCTCTTCCGTGCAGCGATAACCTTCGGGCCTGCCAGTTACCTGTATGATTCCATCTACAAAATCTTTTCTTCTATAGTCCTTCATATATTTCTTTACTTTCTTGAAATCTTCATCGGGAATTTTTTTATTCAATCCATAAAGATATCCGTAGGTATTTGCATCATAGCATTTTGTTTCCATTCTTAATTCTTTATTGTCAGCCATAAGAACACTTCACATTAATTTATATATTTTATTAACTTTTGTTTACTATAATATATTTGCTTTTTGTCTTTAATAATAATTGTTAATTAAACATTATCTTGATTATAGGTTTTCATGATATTCTACCGCAATCTTATGCGGAACATTTCAATGGTCATATGATATTTATGTTGATGGATTACACTACCTCCTGTGAGAATATTTTTTTATATTATCTTGGAATATAAAAATTTATTTTTTTTTTAAATAAATGCCAAAATATATATAGTATTATTTATAGAAATACTTTTTGTAGTATATTTATATAAATAAATTTACTAAAATAATAAAATTTAAGAGAAAATTATTAAAAAAGCATAAAAATAACTGATTAAATGGAATAATATAATATATCAAATTTATTAATATTATGCAAATATGGAACTTGTAAATGGAGTGGTATCGATGCTTAAAGAAATTGAAGAATTGAAATCATTAGATATATCTGAAAAATGTTATGATCCAACCAAAAAGTTTTCCATACACTATGATAATTGCTCATTTACATTTACACCTAATTTTGACAATGATGTACTAAACGGTGTTGATTGTAATTTCAGATGTAATTATTATGAAAAGGATATGTTTTTGGCATTTCATCAGTTGGATGATGTCATCGACACTGAATTAGGTATATTAAGTAATTTAGAAGCTGATTCATTAATTTTAAAAAGCTTATTATCTAGTCATATCAGCGAAGATGTTGATTACTCCAAACTCTATTATGATCTGGAAAATCCAAGTTTCAATTTATTGTGGGATGAAGAGCATCAGGATTATATTAACTACTTTGAAAGCCTCAGTGAGGATGAAATCCTGGATATGAATTTAAGAAGCGATTGGACGAAAAAATTTCAGGCAGATGGAGTTGAGGATATGTCCCCGATATTGAGATATATTTTCATCAACAGTATTTACAATAAAAGAATAAGGGTTTTATATAAGAGTATTCCACAATACACTCAGATTGACGGTATCTATTATCATTTTGTACTTTCGAAACATGGAATAATTCTTGAAGACGAAGAATTATTTATTGAGATATACAACATCCTCCATAGGATGTATAATGCCGAATTAGATTTAAGTGTGATATATGATAAGATAAGGTACAATACCACCTACCTTCATTATCTGGATTATCTGTCCAGTTCCGAAGAATCTTTACCCATACACCTCTATGAAGAGAAATATTATAAAAGGTTGGCATTGGATAAAGGTCATATAAGAAAGGCAACACCAGAAGAATTAATTCGTTATTGTACATATTATTTTGAATTATTACAAGTATTGGATAAGTATAATGTGGCTTTAGATGATGATACTAAGGATTTACTTAAAGGTATTAAGAAATTTACGCCTGAAGGAAAGGAAATCACGGCTATGGATAAGTTAATTGAACTCACTTTAGAAAAATTGTCCGATGAGATAATTGCCGAAAACTTTGACAGGGATTTTTATTTACTTACGGATTGTGGCAAAGAATTTTATGAAAAAAATTCATACTATGTCTCAGATTATTTGGATTATTTGCCGTTTCCTTTCACTAAAAAAGAATTTATTGAACTGGTGGAATCCAATCGGGATTATTGTGTTGATGATTTAATATACATGATATCCCATCAGGAATGGATTAGTGTTGAGGACAAAAAGTCATTTTCTAAAAGAGAAGTTGATGAAATGCTGAACATCAACAATATGAACAGATCATTTGTTGCTGATAATCTAGAGAAACATGATATTAATAACGCATTAAAGCTATATAACCAGATTATCTCGTCTGATGCACTGAGTTTCAGGGAAATCCGTCAAGTTTGTAATTTGTATGAAAAATCATCTAAAACGGCAGAAGAAAGAGAATTGTTGGAGTACAGTATTCATGAATTGAACAATTATATTGACTTTAATTCTATTACCTATAAGGATAATGTTAGGATAGATTATTATATACGTTCAATAGCAAAATTAATTAAGAATTCCAACCTCTCAGAAGAAAGTAGAAAGTACATTCATATGATATATGATTTGCTTAAGAAATTTAGATTCCTGGACATGTTAAATACTTATGAATTTGTGTCAATGATAAAGTACTTTGAAAACCTCATAGAATATATTGATAAAAGCGAAGAAAGTATGAATTGGAATAATAAAAAAGAAATGATTGATATGTTTAATCAGCTGAGGGATTTAGTTTATTATTATGGATATAAGATGAGTACTGATAGTTATTTGCAATGTTATGAATGGATAAAGGAAAAATTGTCGGTTATTTCAACAAATAAATAATAAGGGAGTTTTTAATATGAACAGTTACATAAGAACAAATACCAACATCAACATCAACTACCAACCACATAGGCTGGTCAACAGCATATATAATACTTTTAATCAACAGTTTCTCACATTAAATAAGCAAAATGAGAAGAAGGATAAGGTTGATACTCTTGAGAATATCTTTAAAATTCTCTTCAACAATCATGATTATGAATCATTGAAAAATATTATTCCTCTGATGGATTTGGACAGCAGGGATAAGTTTATTGTTGAAGCAGTCGTTGATGTTTACAGCAAATGGGATATATATGATTATGACAACATGAAAAGAATGTCATTTAAGGAATATCCAAAGATATTGGAACCGATAATACAGGGTTATGAGGAGAATTTAAAAACGTTGAAAAAGATTTTGTCTAATCATAACGATTATAGGCTAATAATTGATTTGATAAATAATGCGAATAGAAGAAACGAGGAAGCTAAGTACAATGATGCAATAATGCAATTGTATAGGGCTATGGAGTTAATTTCTCATGTCAAATTGCTGAAGAATTATAGGATAGATTCAACTGACGTGGATTTGAACAGGTTAATTGAACTGGAAATTGACAGCAACTATATCAATTACCTACAGAAATTTGCAAACAATCATAACATTATTAGTTTACATCTCAGAGAGCAGTACTGTCTACTGAAAATGTTGAATGATCCTTTGGGAAAGTATTTCTATAAAAATCATGACATGTTTCTGGAAATTATTAAAATGAGACATTCATCAATAATGGTTCATGGAACTACATATATAAACTCATTACAGTATCAGCAGTTTGAATATCTGGTCAAAGAATTGACCACCAAGTTAAATAAGGTTATCAAGAAGTATATTAAGTTAACGGAGTTTCCTAAATTTGATTTGGATAAATAAAAAAAGGGTATTAGGTAGTATTTGGTACTCTCTTCATGAATACTTCAAATACTAGAAAGGAGATGATCGAACCAATGAATAATCCAAGAATTAATCCAATAAAGATACCGTTAACCCCCAAGTTAAATAGTATTCCAAGAATGTAGGCAATAGATACTACAAAGACTAACTCTCTTATTACAGTTAATAGTAATGATAATGTTCCTTTACCCATTCCTTGGAATACCATAGCACATATTCCGCCTACTGGAGTAATAACTAGGAATAATAAATTCATTCTCAGAACGTGAATGATCAACTGGTAGAAGTCACTGGTTGATTGACTATAAGCAAACAGTAACGATACCTGTGGGGCAAATATGTATAGTAGTATTGTTATTATTGTAGCTATAATTAAACTAATTTTAATACCATAATAGCATGTTGTCTTAACTTTGCCATATTCCCGTGCACCGTAAGCTACTCCCGCAACAGTAATTGCAGATGTTCCTATAGCAATACAGGGCATCATACCCAGCTGCAATATGGTGAATGATATGTTAAATGCTGCAATTACATCAGTACCGGCAACTATAACTATCATTGAATTCAATATAATGTTTACCAATGAAATGATGAACTCCTCTAAACTTGCAGGAACACCTACCGTTAACATGCCTGTAACGTATTCCTTATGGTAATTGAATTTTCTGAAACTATAATCCAGATAAGTGTTTTTCTTAATGAACAACCAATATGCAGCAAGTAATGTTGGAAATACTGATGATAATACCGTGGCTAATGCTGCTCCCATCAATCCCAGGTTTAATACGTAAATGAAAATTGGATCAAATATAATGTTAAGTATGTCAACGGAAGCCATGGTGATTGTAGCCTTTTTAATATCTCCCTCTGCTCTCAATTGACTTGATAGCAATAGATTGTAAAGAAATGCGAAAGTTCCTAATGTTAAGGTTATTCCATATTCTTTGGCATAGCCCATCACATCAGTAGCACCCATGTACAAAATTATCCGGTCAAAGAAGGGTAAAATTATTAATGGTATCAATATACTTACAATGGCCACAATTAATATTGAATGCAATGCACTATTGCTGGCTTTTTCATGTTCTTTAGCTCCAATGTATCTTGATATCAAAGAATTTGAACCTGCACCCAAACCATTTCCTATTCCTATTATTATCATGAATATTGGTGATACAAACCCTATTGCAGCCAGGGGATCGGTTCCTAGTCCAGCTATCCATATCCTGTCGATGATATTGTTGAAACTGATAAGCAGCAGTGCAAATATCATGGGAATAGCCAATTTAATAAGAGCCTTCTTTGGATCACCACGCAGAATTTCAATATTTTTGTTATCTTCCAAAAGAATATCTCCCCTATTAATGTTAATAATATATTGGTCTCATATAATATCTATAATTAATTAACTATTTCTTTATCCTTTATATCTCTATGATAACTGATACTACTTCCAAGAGTATATCCTAGTGTAAAATAGAAACTACTTTCTTCATCAGTAATATTCCAGTTATTTTCTGATTTTAAGAGATATGTGGACAATTCTTCCTCTAATTCCTTGAATATTGAATCATATTTTCTAATTTCATAGATGAGTGTGGGATATAAAGAGATTATTCTTTCATGACTTAAGCCTGTTTCAGGTATATTCTTCAAAAACGGCGTTTGCTTAAGGTGTTTGTATTCAATGTGTGTTAGTTTACGTACCAGGAATCCCATCAGAAAAGACGATTTTTTATCGCTGTCAATCAATATATTATTCATTACATCTTCATGCCTTAATATTAAATTTTTTTGCATTATTTTCACCCAAAAATTATTTAGTTACTATATGTTATTTAGATTAAATAAAGATTTAAGGATTGGGACTTAAAATGTAATTAAAATTGAATAATATTCTGTTTATTAAAGTAAGACTGTAATAATACTTTTTTTGTTAAAAATATCAAGGAATTGGTCATTTATTTTATCAATTTTTTCAATTACCTTTTTATATAAGATTGTATGATAATAAATTAGTCAAACCTATAGCAATAATAAATAATGTTAGGAGTAATCTGATATGGATTCTAGCAAGTTTAAAAAGGTTGATAGTGGAAATTATAAGAAAAAGAAGAAAGCCACAAATAAGGACTATTATAAAAAATCTGACTATAATAAGTCCAATTATAAGAAAAATAATAATTATAAGAAACATAATTATAAAAAATCAGATAATTATGCTAAAGGTAATCATAACAAACCTAAGAAAAACAAATCCAATAATTATAAGAAGAACAGATATTACAACAAAAATAACAATTACAGAAACAATCAGTATTACAATTCAAACAACCAAAACGACAATGTAAGAACTATAAAAGATGATTATATTTATAGTACCAGGGCACAAAAGAAAGAGAACCGGTCTTGGATTAATTTAAAGACCATTGGAATACTGGTGTTAATCATTCTTCTGATAGGTATAGGTTTCGTAGCGATAAATTCCATGGGTCAAATTAGTGTTTCTACCTTGCCAAGTAATGCTGTGATAATATATCCTACACAATTTGACTATAAACCGGATGGATTTTATTTTGACACTTCATTGCATGGCTTTGTAATTGCTGGTGATGGGAACGCTACTCAATCGGCATATTATCTTACAGAAGACCAAATATTAGCCTTAGCGTATTATAGTAACAATACTTTTGACTATTCAAAGGGAATTTATGTAACATATAAGACCGAATCTGCAATTTATAATGATGTAAATGTAGTCACTCACATGTATTTCGAAGATGGAACCGAAATGAAGATACCTGATGATTATGATAGTAGTTATTTTATAAAAAACAGTATTAAAATAGGTTCAAATAGCAATTATTGTACCAAAAGCTTTGGATACAGTGGTGACGATTATTATAAAAACAGCAATTAGGGAGTAAATTTCATGGTGAAAATTTGTCAATCATGTTCATTGCCTATAGATTCAGATGAGTACAAGGGTACAAATAAGGACTTATCTTTAAGTAGTGAATATTGTAAATATTGTTATGAAAACGGTGAGTTTAAAGATGACAGAACTTTGGAAGAAGAAATTGAGAATCTTATTCCTATGTACATTGATGAAAGGGATATTAGTGTTGAAGAAGCAAGGAGAATCCTAACAGAAACTCTTTCAAAGCTTAAAAGATGGATGAATTAATATTAGGGTAGGATCAATATATAATTAGTGATAGAAATGACAATGATAACTAAATGTCTAAACGATTGGAATGCAACTATAGAAGCAATGGGTCATGGTGAACAAAGTATTTTACTTAGAAAAACCAGTACTACACAGAAAGAATTTCTATTGTATCCTACTGTTAGTTATGCCAATAATGAGGATTATCTGAATTCATTTAAGAGGGAATATGTGGATTTTGTTAAAGAATACACATATCCTCTTCAAGAAGATGGAAAGTATGAAGTTAAGTATTATGCTACCGTTGAAAAGGTAAATAAGGTTTCCACCAGTAGGATAGGTAAATACAATAACTATCACATATGGACTAAAAGGCATGTATCCTCATACTTTGATTCTTCTCATGCAAACTTATGGATATTACGTGTTTATAGATTGGATGAACCATTGTTCCTTAAGAGAACCAGGGGAATGGTTTTTGCGAATGTTAACAAAAAGGTTGAATTGGATTATAAAAATCCGGTAATTCCCGATGATGAATTCATGCTTCTGAATGAAGAAATACTAAACAGATAAGATTTATATTACGTAAACGGGTAATACTTTATTACTTCAATTCTTATATATCATACTTTTTATTGCAAAAACAGATATACGATATGGCGCTTTAAAATTTTTAAATAAGAAAAATTTTAGGGATAAAATAAGTTTTACCCAACTTTATTCTTTTTTTACTTTTTTTCTAAATAATTATTATTTGAATTTAAATTAACAATGCAAATACTTATCTTTGTTATATTCAATAATAAAACATATAAAAATTTTATTAAATTAATAAAAGAAGCTTAATTATCAATTATTTTATATAAATAAGGATAATTAGTAATTTTCATATTAAAGAGTTCTAATCATGTCAGAATTAATATAATAAGCCAGTATTTTGTCAATATATCAATAAAAATTTTTGATATGGCTTATTTTTTTTAATAAGTTTCTAATTAATCTTTTATAGATATAAAAGAATTTAATTGAAATATTTTAATAAATTTTTTTAAAAACCTTTATAAGTAATAACTTACTTAATAATTAACTAAGTTGGTAATAGTTTTTCATTATCAACATTTTTAGAAAAAAAATTATATCCAAATTATTCTAAATAAGGAGGTTTTATAATTAAGGGTTATTTTGGATTGGTCCTTATATTCATTACATTGGTAATGATTATGGGATCAGTAGCAGCCAGTGATACTACATCCAATGACACCATGACATTACAAACTAACAGTGACAACGTAGTGGAAACTACATCATCATATACTAATACACAAAACACCACTACACAGGATTATACTAATACTATTGATGATTCAACAGATACAATTACTAAAACATCAAACACAAATAGCTCAACAAAGACAAGTGCAAGTAGTTCAACAACTGCTAATTCAACTTCGACTGTGCAGCAGTCAAGTACAATTATTAAAGTATATAACATTACAACCACCCGAAATTCAACTGTAACCTTTAAATCACTTGTAACTAAAAGTGACGGTTCATATGTAAAGAATGGAACTGTAGTATTTAAAATAAATGGAAAAACCATTGGAAATGCAACAGTATCTAATGGTGGTGCTAAGTTAACATATACAATTCCATCATCTTGGACTAACATTAATTACACTATAACTGCGGTATATACAGGAAATGATAATTATGCACGTTCAACCAGTACCAACAGTACATTAAAATTAAAATCCAACCTAACCACTCAAGTTAAGGTAAGTGATGTCACTGCTTTACAAGCAGAAACAATTACGATAAAAACCGTTATCACAACTAGTGATGGCACATATGTAAAAACAGGTAAAGTTGCTTTTAAAATTAATGGAAAAACTATTAGAACTGCCAATGTCTCAAATGGTGGAGCAAAAATTACATATACAATACCCGACAGCTGGAAGAGTACAAACTATAATATTACAGTAGTTTATGGACAAAACGATTATTACAAAAATTCCACGGGAAGTGGAATACTAAAAATTGAATCAAAAACTACGCCGAAAATAACTATTAACTCAACATCAGCTGTTTCAGGACAATCCGCAACCTTAATAACAACTCTTACTGACGGATCAGGAAATTTAGTAAACGGTGGAAAAGTAGCATTTAAACTGAATGGTAAAACAATTGGTACAGCAAATGTTACTAAAGGTGTAGCAAAACTTACTTACTCAATGCCATCCGGATGGAATGGCAATTATAATATTACTATTGTATATGGAGGTTATGGAAAGTATAACTCCGCTACAAAAACCACGACAATTAAAGTGGAAAAACCAGTAAGTTCTAAAATAACATTAGATACAACATATGCCACATCTGGTAAATCTACTGTTATAACAGCTACAATTACTGACGGATCAGGAAATAAGGTTACCGGAGGAAAAGTGGCATTTAAACTGAATGGTAAAACGATTGGTACAGCAAATGTAACAAATGGTGTGGCTAAACTTACATATACCATGCCCTCAGGATGGAATGGTAAATACAACATTACGATAGTTTATGGTGGGTATGGCAAATACTTGTCCACAAGAAAAACAACCACCATTACTGTAACGCCAAAGGGCAGTGTTCCATCAGGCTATGAAAATTATGTGAAAGCAACAACTAACTGTCAAGTTGACAATACAAAAATTAAAAGTATAGTTTCATCATTATCTTCAGGTCTTACCAGCACTTACAGCATAGCAGTAAAATTATTCAATTATGTACGTGATTCAGTCTCATATAGTAGTTATTATAATACAAGATATGGGGCTGTGGGAACATTGAATGCTAAAACAGGTAACTGTGTTGACCAAACACATTTGCTAATAGCCATGATGCGTACAGCAGACATCCCTGCACGTTACTGTCATGCAACTTGTACATTCAGAAGTGGTCTAGTAGTAGGTCACGTATGGGCAGAAGTGTATGTGAATGGTAAATGGTATAAATGTGATACTACCTCAAGAAGTAATAGTTTCGGCAGTATACAAAATTGGTATAGCTCAACCAGTGTGTCACGTTATATATCATTATCATTTTAGTGCTCATACAAATAAATTTTCTTTTTTTTATTTTTTTATTATTAAATAATTTTATTAAGATATATCCGATTGATTATGAACTGTTTTTAATATGCATAATGTAAACTTGTTGAAAAAATAGTAATGTTAATCAATTTATTAAATGATGTATAAAAAAAAAAATAAAAGTTAATAAGATTTATTAAATCTTATATTTAATTTTTGATTAGGATAATTTGATTTTTAAACCGTTATTGTTAGT
>CADBRM010000074.1 GCA_902797085.1 uncultured Methanobacteriaceae archaeon | reverse complement strand
TTTTTTCTAGAGCAGAAGATGATACCATGTCACTAGTTACAATAGAGGATGAACACGAAAAGACAATCCTATTTACTAATTTACTGAGAAATCAGGGAATGTTAGTGAGTATTAGAACAACACAAATGGCTGTAATAATACTTAGAAGATATAAAACAATATTCAGTGAGAATGAATTATATTATGCTCTAAAATCCATATATGTAAAAGATATGGGTGATGAAGACAAATTCAACAAAGCATTCAAGGAAATGTTTCAGGAGAAACCAGAAGAAAATGTTAGAAAACATAGACGACAGGAAAATTCTTCATCAGAATACAACATGTTATCAGAACTGAATCCAAACAAACAGAAAGACAATTATTTCGAACTGATAGAAACAATCAAGAAAGACAAAGAAGAGACAAAAACAAAGGTCAATAAGATAGCCAAGGACAGTTTAATACAGTTGGACGGATATGATCCGAGAGTATATGAAACCTGTAAAAGACTAAGCAAGAAGGTAGCGAATAACCGTTCAATGAGGCGAAAAAAATCAAACAAACAGCATGTGAACATGTCCAAAACCATACGCAGCAACATGAGATATGGGGGACATATCGTCAACATCGTAAAAGACAAGCCTCCAATGAAAAAAACCAGACACATATTCCTCTGTGACATTAGCGGATCCTGTGAATGGATTACATCATGGTTCTTTGCAATAATATATGGCTGTCAACAAACTTTCAACAGAATAAGGGTTTTTGATTTCGACAATAAAATTATAGAAGTGACGGCTGCACTGAATGAGGATTATTACAAATCTGTCGGTGAAATAAACGTGGCACACAGAAAATATGGTGGAAACCCCTTCGGACAATCCGATATGACAAAGGCATACAAGGAAGTGCTCAAAGAAATAGACCTGAACAAAAGAACAGACATAATCATACTCACGGACTGTCGCGACTGGAAGGGTAAAAGAGAAAACGGTGTGCTGGAGAGTGCAACAGTACTCAAGGAAATCTCCAAAAAGGTACATAAGATTATGATACTGAATCCCGAAAAAAAAATAAGGTGGAACAACGCCACAAGCTGTGTGAAGGACTATGAAAAAGTTGGAATACCTGTCTACGAAGCAGGTACGTTGGAACAATTTGCAAGAATAATCAGCAAACTATGATTTCATACCATAATGAATAATATAAGAATTGACAAAATACTAAACATAACAATCACAGCTGAGGAAAAGGTACGAAAAAGAAATCGCTGATAATCCTGATATCATTTGCTGTTATATTGTCAATTGGTAGTGTGAATGCCAGCCAAAAGATTACGGCAACACCCGATGACTATTTTGCATACTATGGAGCGGACACACCGGCAGGACAAACCCATTCCTTTGCAATAGAGGTAGACAGCAATGTATACTACATTTCAGACCAAACTGCAAACAGGCTGGCATCATACAGTCCCTATTTTAGGAAAGCATACGACTATTGCCTGCGGAAATACTCGAACAAATTCAGACCGGATGCTATTAGCTTCGGAAGTAATGGTTTTAACGCATATTATCAACTGGACAGTACCCGGATGATGAAATGTTCCAATTTCACAGTGACAGAACGTTCGACTTCGAATACGAGACCGGACAACAAGTCGGATACAACAGGAATGCAAAGGTAATAACCAGAATATACTATCCCAGCGGAGGAGAAATTACTGAGACTGCCTATTAGTTAAAGCAATCCCTCCATACTTTTTTTCCAAGAATATTTTTTTACTCAAGTTTTTCTATATACACCCTATTGTTATATTCATAGGCAAATGCCTCTTGCCTTAATTCCCCGTTATTGTCCTTAAACCATTTGCTAAACAGAACATCAGGAGAGTGCCGATTGGAGCTTGAAGATGAAAAAACTGTTATCAGCACTTCATCGAAGCTTCTGTCCTTATAATGACCTGTAACTTTTGTTGAATAGAAGCTGTCATATCCACTTTCATTCAATATCCTTATCAGGTCGTCTATGACTTTTTCCATGTTTATTCTTGTCACCCTTTCGTTTTCGAATTTATGCATTGGTATGTGAAAAACATATTTATCCTCCAATTCCAACATTAATTAGCCCTCCTTAATTCCATTATTGCAGTCATTAAAGTATATTATATTAGTTTAAATATTAAAATGTATTATACGGAAGATTTGATAGTTGTAATGGTCAATCATATTAGCAATCATTTTAAATATATAATCAACAAGAAACAAAGAATATTATATGTATTGATAGGGGAAATTTTATGAGTTCTGCAGAAGAATTGTATAGGAATAGGTTATTAAACAACGAGTTTATTGAAGAGGGCGCTGCTTGGGTTGAAAGCGATGAGTACTACTGTGAAAGTGAGGACAAGTCTCTGATGAAAGTAATGGAAAGCGATACTGATTCCGGTATAAAAAATGCAGTCAACACCTTTTATCGGACACTGAAAAGTCGTTACCACAACAACTTTTACCTGGAATTCATACCATCAGATGACAATATGATATTCGTTCTTAGAGGACAACCCCTATTCAAAGATACGGCGATAAATCTTATAGTAAAATATGTATTAACAGCAAATAAGGAAGAATTCAATCTAAAAACAGGAATTGTTCTGCCGGATGATAGTGAATTCGATTTTGAAAAAGGTTATGTGGAAAACTACAACAAAAGAGTTGATGACAATACTGATGATGTTAAGAGGCTCTTAGATTCCATTTCTCTTGGAAGTTACTTTAATAACTCTTCAGATGAGAATACATGTGACGATTCCATGGATGCAGAAGTAAATGGTGATACCCATGAGAAGATTTATTGTGCCAATTGTGGTGCCGAAAATTCATCATCTGACAGAAAGTGTGGCAAATGTGACGCAACACTACTTTCCCGCATGACCTGTTACGGCAATGAAATTTCATCATATGACGAAATAATCTGTGAGGATGCCATAAAGAAAATTGAAGGTACAGATGTTCCTGTTGATTTCTATGAATATCTGCTTGTAACTATAGGAAAAAAATGTGAAAACATTAACTATGCTGATGATATAGATGCTTATGATCAGATACTGCACATTACCCGCAAGTTTGTGAATGTGGAATTCAATTACAGCAATACGGACAGTTACGGTGATTATGATTGGGATACTGTCTTCATCAATCCCAACTATTCACACAGCCAGCAGTGCTCCTCGATGATTAAATACCTGTCAGTGGAGATTCACCTTGAAATTATGGAAGCACTGTTTATGTACATCTCTGATGTGAAGAACAATGCCCTTGTAAGAAACTTTATTGATGACTGCAGATTCACAAATCAGGGTGAAAAGATTATCAATGTATACTATCCTATACGTGTGGAATCGCACTTTATTCCACCGGAATACCATAGCTATGAAGAAATTGACAGGTTATATGCCACCAGCGTATCCTATGGTAAAAGCATGACCGAACAGGAGTTTCATTCCGCATTAGTTAAAGGAAACAGCTACGCCCACGACATTATCAGGTTACTTGACAAGATCATTGACGATGAAATCAAGAAGAATATTGCAGTTGAATTTGAATATGACGAGGAACAGCGTGTAAAAGAGTGTGCAAACTTCGAGATTGATGAGGTATTAAGCACCGAAAAGGTTATTGAGTCACTGAAAAACAGCATGATAGAAAACATCAGAAAATATCTTGAAAACGAGAATCTTAAAAAACAGTTAACATCCTTCCAGGAAAGATTTGAGGGTAAGGGAAATGCCATTTAAACAAACCCTACTTTTCTTTTTCCGCACTGTTAATTATCTTTTGTGCTAAACTTTTACCCTTATCGTCATAAACCCATACGAGCACAACCTTATCACCCAAGGTCTTTTTCTGTTGGAAATACCTTCCATCAAGCTCTACAGAGTCGATTACTTCACCATCATCATAATTGTCAATATAAGGCACATCACTACTGTTTATAACCATTATTTCTATATGATGTTCAAAATCCCTATACTCATGAGCAGTTCCTTCTGTATTGAAATTTTCAACAATATCCAAATTCAATGAGTAATCCTTGTTTTTGTTAAAATCGAAATAGCTAAGTGTTGTTGAATCATTTACTGTATAATTGTTTGTTTCAGGTACCGTTATTGATACGCCATTCAGTGTCATTGTTTTGTTGTTATCTATTGCCGGATTTGAATCATAGTCCAGTATGAATGATGCTGCGGTTATCAATATTACGATTATTGCTATTATCCCTACGCATACTCCCAATATTTGTGCACTGTCCTTAAAGAATCCCATATTCTATTCCTCCCTAATGCTTAATATTCAATATCATCTCTCTTTTATGTTTGATATCCTAGTTTTTACTTCGAGTTATTGTTATTGTAAGAAAAAGACTATTTAAGCAGCTTTCTTACCTTTACAAACACTTCCTCCAATTCCTCTGTCGTGGAGAAGGTTACTTTAGTACCCTCCAATTTACGGGTATCAAACCTTGATTCCAGTTCTTTGTTAATTTTTTCTATGCTGTCATTTCCGGATACTCTTATAAAGTACTCGTAAATTTCTTCATCCTCCATAAACAGTACCGGTACTTCCATATCATCCAGTGCTTTTTTGAATAGTTCATGTATATCCCCCGTGCTACGGTTGGTGTTTTCGACTGCTTTTATGATTTCATTTTGCAGTGTTTTGGTAATCGGATTAACGTAACTTGTTAGCAGGGAATTGTCTGACCATAGGTTTATGGTGTATGTGAAGTATTTGATGAGGGATATCAACACGTTTTCATAGTCCCTCCTATCATGGTGTATCCTGCTTTCAGTTTGATATGTCACCGAAATCTGGTGCCACTGAAATTTCTCTGCATATTCCTCCCTAATCCTTTTTAAGTATTTCAACAGCATTTCTGTTAAATCAATAGTCTTATTCTTTTGATAAAACTCCTCGTATCCTTCCATTTTGAATTGCTTAAGATATTTTGCATATGCCTCTACCTGCGGATGACTGTCAATGAATTCCTTTCCCTTCTGTGTTACCAGTAATGCTTTTCCCTTAGAATATTCCCCAAGCTTGTCCGATTGAACGTTTTCACAGATTCTCTTAATCAGCTCATCCTTTGTACCTGAGACAGGTAACCTGTTTTCTGACAATATCCTCTTCAAATCTGTGACCTTCTTACCTTTGAGGTTGTAGGGTATCATTTTGCTACCTTCAACATCATCCACATATCCATTCTTCCTAAGAAAATCAGCGACTCTTCTGTTAGAGGATACGTTGAGATTTGACAGAATCCCTCTTGACAGTTTTGGACTTTTAGGATTATTTATTGCCTCAAGCAGGTACATTACTCCCGCATATTCCATGCCAATGCCTTCACTACCTGCAGGTTTTAGCTGTGATACCCTTTCCTGTCTGGTTTTAACCTTCAATATGTGTCTTCTATACTTTTTGGAAGTAATGTCACCCCTGTCCTTGTCTGACTCGTTTCTTGGTATTTTGGACTTGTCCACCGGGAACTTTTTCTCTTTAGCCTTTCTGTCATTGAATGATGACAACTTGAATATTCCTGTCTGTTGACTGAATACCTTCAACTTTTCATTGTACAACTCTTCTCTTCTAGTTTTATCCTCTTGAAGAGCCTTATTTCTGAATAATAATTCTTTTTTTATTTCCAATGGACAATTCTTTTGTGTGACTGTTATACCAACCTCATCAAGGGCAACCTTACCCTCATCAAGCAGTTTCATCTCTTCTGGTGTTACAAGCTTAAGGTGTTCCAACTCATCAAACGTTACATAACCCTTGTCCAGGTTAACACCATCAGCATACAATGTTAAGTTTTGCAATTCAACCCTATTGCCGCAGAATGGACAGTAATTGAACTCACGTATAACAGTCCGACTACACTTTTTACACGTGAAACCCCTGACGTCATTGTTTAACTTAAACAGCAATTTCTTTTCATCATATGTTTTTGCAGACTCCCTGTTTTCAGTGCCGGTTGTCTTTTTTTCATTAATCAAATTGTTTATGGTTGATTCCAACTCTTCTTCAATGTTTTCTGAAATTTTTCCCTTCTCTGTCTTTTCCAGCATTATCCTATTTATCAGTTCTCTTTGCTCACTTGTTAAAGCATCTTCCGTGAAAAATTTCTTGGCAAGAATTCCATTTGTTAACTCTTTAATCCTATTAACAGATTCATTGTCCATAATAATCAGTCCAAGAATAATCATTTCTAGTTATTTATTAATTCTATCTAAAATGATATTTATTATTTAAAGAATAGTATTTTAATCAGATTTTAAATATATTAATATAAGTGGTTTTTATGACAGATGCTATATATTGTTCTGAATGCGGAAAAAAGAATAACGATGAAGATATTGAATGCAGGTATTGTGGTTCAACACTGAAAACCGGGAATATAGTTACGAAAAGGGAAATCAAGAGTTTCGAAGAGCTGGTCACACAAGAAAATTTGGACATGTTAAAACAGACGAAGTTTACTCCAACAGCATACAATACCATCCTTGAAGAGATATTACGCATAGGCTATGATAAATTCACATACAATGACAATCTGACAGTACTTGACAATGTATACCTTCTAGCCGAACAATATACACACGTATACTCCAAACACAAAGGAAATGAACTTGGAGTGTACTCAACCAATGACATATACGTGGATGAAAGAAGACCTGAAGCACAGAAAACTTCCACACTGATTCATGAATTAACACACCACCTCTACTATGAGATATATGAACAATGGATGATGTATGCACTGAAAGTTAAAAAGAGCATATACATAGAGGCATTCGTACTGTTCACACTGCAATTCCCATTATTCAAGACATTCAACGAATACATAGCACACACAACACAATCAAAATTTGAAAAACCCGGATGTCAGGGATACGGATCATTCATTAAGCTAAGAAAGGATTACGGACTGGACCTGAACAAATTCAAGGAACATTTCGCCTATGGACGAGCAGTATCAGAAGACATTACAATGATAATAGAACAGTTCCTGGATGAAAAAGTTAGGGAAAAAATAGTAAAACAGTTTGAAATAGACAACATAGCAGTAATAAACCAAATAGAAATAGAAGACCTTGACATAATGTCACAAAAGGATACTGCAGCATCAATGGGACTGATACTGATAGATGCCATGAGTGAAGCACTGAAATATGAAAAAAGTATGGAATACCTGAAATCATTAGAACAATTATTTTAAATGATTCTTAGTGTACTCCCCAATAACCTTTTCCTGTTGGTCCTCATCATCAAACTTCAGTGATTTGGTGTCGATACGCTCATAACCATAAACACCAATCAGATGCTTATTTATTGCCCTGTTTTCTGTAGGATTGGTGAAAAGTTCCTCCATCAACAATAAAGCATCCTTCTTGGCAATAAACTTTTTAGGCAATGCAACCTCATCATAAGCTGATGAAAATATTGATAAAACCTCATCATAACCCTTATAATACTTGCTTATAGCATAAATGATACAGCTGTGAAGTGCCTTGGATATTTCAACCTTGGAACGGATTGTGTTGTCACCGAAAGGATTTATTTCACATATGAAATGTTGGAAAAGATAATTCAACATGGACTCGTAATCATTGAAATAGTCGTAAACCTGTGCATACTTAAATAGAAGATTTGAATAGGATTTCCATTTAAGGCTAGTGATAGAATCATCCAGAGAGTCATCAATGATTGAAATCAAAAATTCCTTCAAATCGGCAGAATTTTTAAACTCACTATCATAGTAACCCAAATCATAATCATAGAAAATGTCATTGTACAGGATGCAATGCATGTTCTTCTCAACATACTCCCTACACTTATCCGAAATTAGATAAAAAGGGGAACACAACCTTTCCAAGACATTCTCAGGAAGGCTGTTCAGAATGATGGAAATATTATCCTCTCTGGAAGAACCCGGATTAAGCTTGTACTGAGTCAAAACATAGGAAAGCAGTTCATCGGAACAACTGTTGAAATAAGCGTTGAACTTATCCATACCCCCAACTATCTTAATAAAACCTTCAGACAGAAGATACTCCCTGACGTCATATGCAGATAACGGCTTGAAATGGATAAAAAATGAATCTAAAACAGGAGTCTTCTGGAATAAAAACGGATCAGCAACCAGTTCCCTGACAAAACAAACGGCAGCATACTTCAAAGACAAAGCAATATCAACAGTGAAATCCCTAAGAGATGAAATATTATCCTCCCTAAAAACACTTAAGTCAGCCCCACAACTATAACAATAAACATCGTAATGCAAAACCTCTGCACCACAATTAGGGCAAGAAACTGTACTATCCTCCTGATTATAACGATAAAGCAACAATTGCTCCTCTTCTGACAAAACATTATTAACAGACACAAAATCACCTACGAATGAAAAATCCTAGAAAATAAAATTATATTAATATATATAAGCATAGTATTTCTTAATTTTTATGATGAAAAATGGAGTTAATTTTTGGCTGAAAATTTATTTAATTGTTTTTATTAAAATTTTTCTAAAACAATTTGAATATTCCCTCAGCATGGAATATTATTATCATTTCCATGAAAAAATTTCACTGAAATGTAAAAGCCCATTTTTTTAAAAATAAAATAATTGAACTTGAAAAAAATCTACAGGAAAAAATATTAATAAAGAAATGAATTTATATTAAACACGTTTAATTTTCTCTTTTTCAATAATAATTTATCATATGATAGTTAAATAATCTAAATAATTCAATAATAACGCCAAATAATATAAATCCTTTATATATTAGGCAATTCATAGTTATAATTAAGAATTTAACTAGTACAGTAAAATAGGTTTGATATTATAGTTATAGTGATAAATAATGCGATTAACATCATGAAAAAAAATTTTTCTAGTTAAGTTCTTCTACAAAATAGGAAAAAGGTAATTAAAATGGATTTAATAGAAAATTTAGCTAACGCATTCGCAGGAAAAGAAGTAGAAAAAGTACCGGCAGCAAGTATAGTGTCAGTAGCATTAGTCGAAGGAATGGAAAGAACAGGAGCCGGATTTCCAGAATCACACACCAACGCAGAAAAAATGTTACAGTTAGGAGAAAGTGCACACAGATTTGCAGGAGTAGAAAGTATTAATCTACCGTTCGACTTAGCAATCGAAGCAGAAGCAATGGGATGTAAAGTAGACTTAAGAGATGCAAATGAACACATCCCTGAAATCATCGAATCCCCATTCTTCGATGATATTGAAAGCGTAGACCTATGTGACGACTTCCTAAGCAACGGACGTATACCAGTAGTAGCAGAAGCAATATCATTAGGAAGAGAAAAATACCCTGATATCCCAATGATTGCAGGACAAATCGGACCATTCACACTATTAGGACAAATTGTAGGTATCGAATACTTAATGAAATGCCTAGCAACACAACCAGAAGCAGTGAAACAAGGAGTAGAAATCTGTGCAGATGCAGTAATAGAAGTAGTAAAAGCATACAACACACTAGATATTCAAGGAGACTGCATGTATGAACCATCTATTGCTGCAGACCTATTACCACCAGAAATGTTTGACGACTTCGTAACAAGACCTTTAGAAAGAATTGCAAAAGCGGCAGACTACAACATGGTACTCCACGTATGCGGAGACACAACACCAATCCTAAACCACACACTCGACCTAGGATACAACGGATTCTCATTCGAAGACTGTGTAAACGTAAAAAATGCAAATAAAATCAAACATGACCTAAACAGTAACACACAACTCGTAGGAAACATAGCAACAGACTCCCTGTTCCACGGAAAAATGGACAGCATAAGGGAAGAAACATTCAGAGCACTCGACAGGGGAATAGACATCCTCGGATCATCCTGTTGCGTACCACCAGGAACACCACTCAAAGCAATGGAATGCATGGTAAAAGCAAGAGATGAATACTATGAAAAAGGAATGGAAGTAAACCGTGAAAGAAACGAAGCAGACATATCATGGACACCAGACTACCATGATGTAGTCCTACCAGTAGCAAACATACACCACATGACCACAATTAAAAGAAAAGCACGTGCATAAAAAAGGAGAAATTGTTTAAATTTATATCAAAAACTAAATAACCTCCCCTAACCACCACTTAACAATTATAAAATACATTAGTCTCCATAAGTGTTTGAATAATAAAAATTCTTACAAAGTAAAGTAACTTACAATCTCCCAAGTTACTTTCATCAAATTCTTTTTTTATTGGTTTATTTTATTTTCATGTTTATATTAAGAAATTATATTGTCATGGGACATATTTTCTTTAATTATATCAGAAAATAATGAAATAGTATATGATTTTTTTAATATGCTTTATGCTATACTGATATGGTGGTTATTATTTAATGACCTTTCCTTATTGTAATCCCGTTTTAATTAATAAAAAATTTCATTGCTTGAATTCATTTTTTCTATTTTCTTGTGACTCTTCGGCAATTTTTTTATGATTCTTTTTCTAGGAGGGAGGGATTACCTTCAAGGGCATTATTCAACCTGGTCTTTCAACACATACTTATTAATTATTCCATATTTATTTACGTGAACAGAAAATTAACATAAAGGACTTATGATTCATGTCAAAAAGCAATAATAAACTGATCATGCGGGCATATTTAACAAAATGTTATTACAAAGGTATTCGGGTGATGTGAAGAACTACTGGAAATTAATCCAAATTCTTTCTATGTGCTGCGATTCAAGGGATTGTCCTACCATAAAATGGGAAAGCATGAAGATGGAATAAAAATCCATGAAAAAATTCATACTTTATCTCCCGATGACGGCGATAGCATAATCACTCTGGCGAAATCGTATGAGGAAACGGGAATTATGAAAAAACTTTGTCCTGCTACAACAAAGTTGAAAAGGGTGAAGAGAAAATAAAAAAATAAAGGTAGATCCTGCTTAGCGCAATGGGATGATATGTCACGCTCATTGATGAATGTGATGATAGGCGGGATGCTGCCGATGAAGAATCATAGGGCAAAATTTTGGGTCTGGTAGAAGAGAAGGCCGTGCAACTCTATAGAAAAGGGAAATATGAGAGGCCTGTGATATGTTAATAAAATCATCAATGTTATATCTCCAGGAAATAAAGGGGAATCAATCCACGTTACCATAGCAGGGGAGTGTATGACCATTTGTTAAGGTACATAGCAAAATATTCCTGCATTGAGGAGTTCTTCAATGAATTCTTCATGTTTAGAGACTATGACAATATGACCTATAGGCTGCATCACACACATATACCGATGAGTACATATTTGCAGACATATTAATGGAAGAGAATTCTGAAAATAGTATGGACAATCTCGATAAAGAAGAATATGAAAATAGTAGATTAGCAGAGAATAGGAGGTATTCATCAACAAAGTGGAAGAAATTAACTTAATTGAAAAATATATGAAGAAAACATTAATCTGATGCAGATACAAGCATAAATATAGCATAGAACAAAAAAACAACTGCCAATGCAAAATATTCATTAACAACAGAACTAAGCCGCTAGACTGACATGTTGTGAATTCAAAGAGCACGACTGCATACCGCAATACAGGCAAGACGTGCAAATATGTCTGATGGCAAATTTGAATCTCAACAATGAATAAACAATGAAAGGGATGGAAAGTGGAAAGAAATACATTAAGAAAAATATATGAAAAAGAAGGATAGCAATGATGTGGCATGAAGTCTGTGTTACATTGCAGATAAAATAATTAAGAGGGAAAACATTTCCCCAATAGTACTACATAAGGCAGCAACTGGATTAGAATGTACCCTGCAGTAAAATTTCAGGGGGAATAGCTAACGGGGTTTTTGGTGCACGTCCAAGACAGGACAGGCAACATTACCCCCTGAAGCTCTAAAGAATGTTCAGGATATAATGTTTCTGAACAAGGACTCGGAGAGCTTCGACCCCCATGCACATTCCCATACACTTCCAACAGAACACTGTCACTGAAGTTCATTAATGCTGGTTCCCCTGGTTTCAGGGAATACCCAGATCCATACACCACAAAGGAATGCAAATATTGCTGCAACAGCTATTCCGTAACTCAAATCAAAGTAAGTGGCAATTAACGTGATTATCAACGGTGTGAAAAATTGTATACCACGTGCAAGGTTGAAAACCGTACCGACAGCAGTATTCCTTATTTTTGTAGGGAAAAGCTCCGAAAACAGTGCCCCGAATCCTCCGAAGAATCCCGTTCCGAATCCAGTCAGAAACATGAACACCAGTATTAAATCAGGTATCTTATCTATCTGGTTCCAGCAAACAGTTATCATGGAAATGCTGATGGCCATGATAAAGCTGTAAATCGTAAAGGCCAAACGTCTTCCAAGTCTTTCCGAAACAAAACCGAAAGTGGTATAACCCGTAAAGTCCCCACACTGGATGATGATTATTCCAATGGTAGTTCCTATAAGGGCCAAACCCCTCTCCTTTGCAAGGTAGGTAGGCAACCAGGAATACGTAAACCAGTAGGCGGACATACCGAATACGCACAGAATCAGTGAAATAAGAAAAATTTTCCTATACTCGCCTGAAATCAACTGTTTAAACTCCATAAAAATATTCCTGTTAACAAAACTGTCCCTGTTTTGTATCCAAACATCAGATTCCCTAAGATAGCTTCTAATGAAAATAACCATGAAAGCCGGCACTATCGACAGAAGAAAGGTCATTCTCCAACCAATAACCGGACTAACCACACCGCCCACAATTGAAGCCAAAATCACACCAACCGGTGCTCCAGACTGCATGAAAGCACCAAATTTGGCCCTAAGCTTATCAGGGAATGTTTCATTAATATAAATCTGGCCTGTAGCCCATTCCCCGCCAACACCAAGCCCTGTGATAAACCTGAAAAACAGCAGCGAATAGAATGACCACGAAAAAGCACTCAGCAACGTTCCGATTGAATAGATAATAATAGTCCACTGCAAAACCTTCTTACGACCATACTTATCACCCAACGCTCCAAAGATAATTCCACCCAGACCCGTGGCAAATAACGATAAACCCAAACAAATGGAAAGCATTTCTGCATTAATATTCAAACTACTCTGAATTTCCGATATTAAAAAGGTAAACAGAACCAAATCATAAAAATCAAAAACCCAACCTGCCCAACTCAACCCAAAAATCATATAATGATTCCTGTCAAGTTTATTCTGTTCATTCATTAACATATACCATAACAACCCTTATTAATGTTTATAATGACAATTATTATTATATTAAAGTAAGTACACCCCGATATATATTTTTTTCAAGACAAACAACAAAACAGAAAACAACAACACATACAAAAATCCAAAAACAAACAAAATGGATAATATAACCAAGAAAGGAATGCACAAAGCAATATACACCACTATAATAAGACAATCCTTAAAAAAATACAAGACAGACGACGGAAACCAACCACCAGAAAAGGGGATATTATCCATTCATTCCCCAAACAGACCGATGACAAGTGATGATAATCTGAAAACGCAAGACAAATGTTAAGTGAACAGGAATCAGATAAAGACCATATACAAGTTATTATAATTATATTGATTGGGGAATGATAATGATAGTTAAATGAGAATTATTTTCTCACAACAGGATTATTTTTCCATTTTTGCGGAAACATTTTCAATCAGTAACTGTTGAATTTATTAATGTTTTACTTTTTTTATTTCTTTTTACTTCTTATTTTTTGGATTTGTGGACGTTGTAGTTTATTTTTTTCTTTTAATACTCTTTTTTAATGCGTATTGCCTTTTAATATTTTTACATGCCCTTTCATGTTTTGGGTGCTGTTTTTTGTTGCAGGCATGATGGTTGTATTCTTTTTCAATAAGAATTTCTCTATTGAATCTATGGTTGTCGGTATGCTCGTTTATATTGTTTTTATGGTTCCTGTTTCTTGTGATTACAATTATATTTTTCTTATTTGCTTGTTTTATCCTGTTATTTTTTTATTTTGATAAAATGAGCTTTTGACAAAATTATTTTTCCTATTTTTTTAGTATTACTTTTTATGTTAAAATTTTTCAGTGTTAAAACTGTTTTTTACATG
>CADBRM010000073.1 GCA_902797085.1 uncultured Methanobacteriaceae archaeon | reverse complement strand
TAAATGTGAAATAATAACAAAAAAAGTTCCTAAATTGAGAATTGTAATTCTTGAAAAAGGTACAAAAAATAGTTTTATAAAAATTATAAAATGTTTAAAAAAATATGGAGGAAAATACATAATTAAGAACTAATTACGTACTTAGAAAAGTCCCTATCATATAGTGAAGCTGCTAACATTACGACCGCACATGAACCCACATTATGTACCAATGCCCCAGTAATAGGATTTAAAAGTCCCATAACTGAACATATAATAGCAATAGCGTTAATTATCATTGAAATTGTAATACTTAAGTGAATTGTAAATAATGTGGCATTGGATAACTTTTTAAGATATGGTAACTTCTCGATATCATCACCAAGAAGTGCAATATCGGCTGCATCAATAGCAATGTCACTGCCTATACCACCCATAGCTACACTTACATTAGCTGTTTTAAGTGCAGGTGCATCATTTACACCATCACCAATCATACAAACCTTTTTATTTTGATTTTTTAATTCTTCAACAATTTCTACCTTGTTTTCCGGTAATAATTCTGAATGAATATCTGCTATGCCAACTTGAGAAGCAAAGTAATTTGCTGCCTTATGGTTGTCACCGGTTAATAATTCGACATTAGTTTCCAGCTCATCATGTAAAGTACTTACAACTCTTGATGCATTTTCACGTAACACATCAGACAATCCGACCACACCAATAATCCTATCATCTTGAGCAACAACAATTGAAGCTTTACCTTCATCCCTCAGTAAATCCAACTCCTCAACACATTTGTCTGTCACTTCAATATCATTATCTTCCATGAATCTGGTAGTACCTGAAAGGATAGTTTTACCCTTGTAGTCAACTTTAACTCCCTTACCTGGAATCATTTCAAATGAATCTGGATCGCTGTACTCTTTACCATTATCTTTACTATGATTTACTATAGCCTTACCTATCGGATGTTCTGATTTTAATTCAGAAACCGTAACAAATTCCGTTAATTCATCCTGAGTTATATCATCAACTAATGGAAGCATATCTGATACTTCCAAGTTACCATAGGTAAGTGTACCAGTTTTATCGAAAGTTATTGTATCAACATTTCCCATAATTTCTAATGCTTCACCTGATTTAACCAATACCCCCTGTTTTGTGGCTTGTCCTATAGCTGCCATAATAGCAGTAGGAGTAGCAAGTATTAATGCACATGGACAGAATACTACCAGAATAGTTACTGCTCTTTCCAAGTTTCCTGTAAATAAATAGGTAACAATAGCAATACCTAAAGCAACAGGTACAAGCCAAGTTGCCCATTTATCTGCAATTCTTTGTGTAGGTGCCTGTTTTTCATCTGCTTCCTGCACCAATCGTATGAGTTTTTCAAGAGAGGAATCTTCCCCAACTTTTGTTGCCCTAATATCAATTGCACCATGTAAGTTAAGAGTTCCGGAAAATACTTCATCATTTACTGTTTTATCAAGTGGTAAAGATTCACCAGTCATAACTGATTGGTCGATAGATGTATCTCCATTAATAATTACCCCGTCAACAGGTATTTTTTCACCAGGTAAAACTCTTAAAACATAATCTTTTTGAATATCCTTTGCTTCTATTTGTCTTTCAATAGTCTTTCCATTCTCAGTAACAAGTAATCTACCTTGTTCCGGTTTTAAATTAATTAAATCTGTTAATCCACGTTTAGACCTTTCAACTGTGTATTCTTCAAGTAGTGCACCTAGAGCCATGATAAATGTTACTTCACCTGCAGCGAATATTTCACCAATATATATTGACGCCACCATAGCCATTACAATAAGTAATGCAGATGATACCCAATGTTCATATATTAATCTTGTTAGCGCTAGGTAAACTAATGGAATACCACAAATAATTATGGTCACCCATGCCGGATCCAAATATGTTGGGATTGATGTTCCTGACAATACAAAGTATAAACTGATTAAAAGGAATACACCTCCCACAATAGTCATCTTGAGTCCTTCTAATACTCTAATAATATTTTCTATTTGACCCATAGTATTACCCCCTATATAAATAAATTTCACATAGTTAATACTATAGTAATACTACTATATAAATGAATTTACTAAAAAGTATTACAAAGGTATTACCGGAACATAAAAAAATTAATAATTGTATTACCCCGACATAAGAAAAATAATAAAAGTATTACATCAAAATAAGAAAAATAATAAAAGTGTTAAAATAGGTGGGGGGTTAGAAACCTTTATATTCATATTTTAAAGTAACTTTCTTTTGATTTTTACAATTAATGAAATAAGTCCATTCGACTTCATCGCCATCTTTTAAACCATAACCTTCCACAATCACACTAGGAATTTCCACATAGACCGGTTCATTAATATCATCGTTTTTTCTTGAAACCTTCTTCTTAATACTTAACTCTACCATAAACATACACCCCTACAATTTACTTAATTCATCAACAATCTCATCAATTGATTCCTGTTTTCTATTAATAGATTCCTTCAAATCTGAAATTTGTTCTTCTAAACCTTTAATTTCTTGTTCTAAAATAAATTTTTGAATCTCTAATTTACCTTCTTCAGTTTCACACCATTGTTTGGCCTGATTTATAAAGGATTCCTTAGACATTCCCATTTCTTTTAAAGATTCTTCCTGAGAATTAGCAAAATCAGTAAAAATCTTCTCTAATCGTTCATCCATCATATTAACCATAAAATATTTTATAATTATATATTATATTAATTTACTTATAAATTTTAAAGTTAAATTAATAACATATAATAACCATAATATAATCATACTAAAATAGAGTCGGAGGAACAAAATTGAAACGAATATATTATGCTGGTATTATAATATTACTTTTAATATTAGCTGGAGCATTTATACTTAGTCCATATTCTCCATTAAACAAAATTAATGTAGCAGGTGAAACTATTAAACTATCATCAGGTTACTCTTTAGGAGAATCATCTGAAAATAGTTCAACTGTATCAAATGGAACAAATGATATTACAATATCAGGAACAAAACATATTGAAAAACTTAATCAAAGCATAGATGATTATATTTCAAAAGTTAACGAAACATATTCTGTTAACAAAACAAAATTCCCTATGAAAAACAAAAATGTAATAAAAACTGTAGCAAAAAGTAGAAACAGTTCTACTAAAATTACAAAATATTGGTTTGTAACCAATAACAAAACTTTCAATATGCAAACTGAAAATGGAGTTGCAGGTACTGAAAAAGTTATTAAAGAAATGATTAGTTCAATGGACTAATCAATATAACTTTTTTTTTAAATATAATCTTATTCAGTTTGATTTCTATTTTTTATTTATTCTTCATCATTTCCCAACAATCAGTTTAATATTTATATATAACTCTTCAGATGTTATTAATTAACCCATTATATAATTTTTCGATCTAAATTATAGATAGATACTCCAATTTTCTCTAATAAACTACGAAAGCGGTAATTAATCTTGTTTTACTACTATGAAAGAATTACTGATATCATCATAATTGTACACAGAATTACCATTAAACCTTGCCGTTATATTATTTAAACCCACTTTATTTGCCGTATACAAATAAGAATAGTATCCATTTACATCAGTCTTAACATGATAATTAACACCATTAATACTTAAATAAACAGTAGCATTAACAATACCCTCACCAGTAACCTTAATCAACCTACCAGTAACAACAATCCTATCAGAATACTGAACATCAGGAACATCATCCAAAACAACAACAG